>NZ_JADDIL010000057.1:0-66189 GCF_020826795.1 Microtetraspora sp. AC03309
ACGGCCCCGATTTCAAACTCCAGCCGAACCGCTCAGCCAGCCACCGGATAGACGTGAAAGATCGAGGTTAATCCCCGAATGGTTGTCCGTATTAGACGGCGCGATTTATGCAGTAAGATACCTCATCCCCAACCGACTCTCGGATGAAACATCCAAACAAGCGAAGGATATGGCAGCCGCATGACAGCTAGAGACTATGGCTTGGACTTTCTCAAAAGCGCTCAGTTGTGTCGCGCAGAAATGTATGGCGACTGGTATCGAGACCCATGGGGATGGGCAGAGATTCTGTGGGCGAAAGAGGAACCAAGCAAGTTGCCTTTAGATGAACTGCTAAAAAAGACAAAAGATGGTGTAGAGATTAGAAACACTCCAGAATTTAGCCCCTTGCAAGTCCCTAAGAGTCTGCTAGGAATTCGCCCAGCAGTGGTTATGTCCGCTGATGCGCACCTCCTCTATCTGGCTAGTATCGCATCAGTTGCCCCTAAATTACACGCCAATCTTCCAGAATGGGTCCATGGGTGGCGAATTCGAGGAAATGACTTCATTGCACACAATTCAAACGAGTGGCGACAATACCTCAACCAGTTTAGTCTAGATGGGGCGAGAGGATGGGTTCTTAAAACCGACATCACCTCTTTCTTTGCGTCGGTCAATGTAGAAAACGTTGCCACGTTGCTCTCAACCCAACTCGGCAAGTGTGCGCCGGCAACAGTCACCGGGTCAATCTTGCGCGCTCATGACACTCTACTATCGCACTCGGGATTGCCCCAGCGGAGTTACGGATCCGCGATTATTGCCAACTCTCTCTTGCGTCCAGTTGACGATCTGATAGTGCGCAGCCTGGAGAAGGGGAAAATTTCTAAGGCCGTGCGATGGATGGATGACATCTATCTCTTCGGCGACGAAGGCCCGCTTTTTGCGCTAAATCTTGAGTTACATCAGCGCATGCGGCAGCTCGGCCTGGAGTTGAACGCAAGCAAAAGTGATCTCCTTCCCGCAGCGGAGCTGGCCCGCGAATTTGACCTGGAGAAGATCGAGGAGATTGAGACCCCACCAATAGAGGTAGATGCACCATCAGGCGTAACAGTAGCGGTTCAATTGGACACAAGCAAGGTCTTAGATCTTGAAGAGCGGATCCTTGCAGATCCTCAGATTTGGAGCCGCCATGTCGTCCGCTTGGCCCTGCGAGGCCTCAAGGACAACTATGAATTCGACAAGGCAGGTCACTGGTTAACAGTCATAGGGAAACTACCGCACCACGCAGATTCAATCGGCCGCTATCTGCGCGATGCTGTTCACTTTCCCTACAGCGACTTGAGCTGGGATCGATTGGAATCCTGGTTCAATGACTTCGTCGCGAGCCCTTGGGCATCCATTCCATGGGTACAAGCACAGGCAGCTCTAACATTTGATTCCACGCTAGCAGCTTCATCCGTTCTCAAGTCCCGCTTAACGGAGTGGCTCGAGAAAAGCAATGATATACAGCTAGTAGCCATCGCCATTCAGCGTCTTGGAATGGTCGATTCTGGTCTGGTTCGCGATGTTGTCCGAGCCCGCATAGACAATGTGACGAGCCCTCTAATGCTTCGCAATTTTGCGTTGGGGCTAATGGCCGTAAACGAGGAGCGCACTCTGGTGCGTAAGATTCTAGGACGGGATCCCCGTAATATTCTTCTTACGTCTATGTTCGAAAGTAAGGGATATCGCCCGCTGAGCGTGATCAAGGATTTCGACCACGCGGAGGGCGACTAGTCTCACCAAATCTCACCGCCGGTTGCCGAATTTCGCTTATAGATATCAAGGGCGGCGCTACGCGCCGCCGCGCGGCCCGAGATTGCGGGCCGCACGCTGCGCGTGCGGCCTGGGGGCCGTTCTCGCGCGCGCCCGCCACTCGGGCCGCGGAGTCATGGCACATCCAAATCCTTCCCGGGGCTGCCATTCATGACTTCGCTGGATGCGCTCTCGAGTTCAGCGTTCTTCCTTGCAATCCATGCATCTGTAATTCGAATGCGTTGTGCCTCCACCTGATCTCGAAGTTCCATCGTCGCGCGCAAGAGAGTTCGTATCCTCCGTATCCGCAACGGTAATAGCATCCGGCCGCGCAAGGGGTGCCAGAGGTAGCTTTTGACTAAAGCCTCGATCTCGACTAGCACGTCACAAACGGCGTTGACTATCTTCTCCCATTGCTCTTCCGTTAGGAGGTCTACGTCCCGTTGTTGCTGATGGGTTGATAGAACATAGAAGAACCAATCGCGAGCCTCAACATGAAGGTCAACCAATCCATAGGGAAGTCCAGCAGTCAGCGCTGCGGTTTCCCATGTCACAAGTGCTTCCTGAAACTGGTCTCTTCGATCGTCCAGTATCTCGGTTGCAGCACCAAGGACAAAGAGACGATGAAGATGGGCTTGACAAGCCGCGCGATTAGCTCGTCGATCTCTACTTTGGCTCGCCACAATAGTAACTAATGAACCGATCAGGCCGCCCGCTGTCGTATAGATTAGCTCCGCTATGCCTGGCATTCGACCTCCTAGCCCAGCCTTCTGATTCTCCCTGCAAATCGCATCCGGTCAAGAGACAGCCTCCGGCGGGGGCCTCGGCTCCGGGATGATCGCCACGAGCATGAGCCGGAGTCCGTAGCTGGCTGGGGTAGGAGCCTGATCGTCCCGCCCGCCGCGACCCAGGCAAGCCCAGCAGACCGCCTCCTACAGCTCAAGCCCGTCTGTGACCGTTGGCGTCCGATGACCGAGGAACGGCGACCGGCTGACGCACACGCGAAGACGGGCCTGCCCTTCCGTCGCCGGCCCGCTGCCGCTTCGCGGTGGGTCGAGGCAGACGGGAGATCAGGCAGGGGAGGAGTGCGCGGGTTTGCGCCCCCTCTTGCTCGCGGGGGCGAGGGGCGTGCCATTAGCGTGCCATCCGACTCCGGTTCTGCGTGCTTCCGATGATCGAACCGGCCGAGGTCCGGGCTTCTGAGGGCTTGATCACCGTGCCATTAGCGTGCCATTAGGCCGGGCCGAGTAGGGGGCGAGGGTGACAGCCTACGAGGTCGGCCCGCAGGTCAGAGGCCTACCGCCTGCGATCATGGCTCCTTACAAGCGAGGGGTCACTGGTTCGAACCCAGTACCGCCCACCAGGAAAAACGCCCCGTCTCCGATCAAGGAAACGGGGCGTGAGTGACTAAGCCATGAAGATGTCATCCATGGCCTCAGCGCCCTGCATGAGCACGGGGCGGATCTGCTTGCGGTAGACGGTCTCAGTGACGACCGTGTTCCTGTGGCCGACAAGCCGGGAGATGTCCTTGATCGGGACGCCGGAGTCTGAGAGCAGCGAGACGAAGCTGTGCCGCATCTCCCGCGGAGACCGGTCCTTTTCGGCGAGGTTGGCGAGCTTGAGCACCTTGCGGAAGTCACGCCGGACGTTGTGCGCGGTGAGCGCGGTTCCTGTCTTGGTACGGAATACGAGATCGGACTCGACGAGGTTGTCCTGCTGCTTCTCCCGGAGCGCCCGGAGCGCTTCCACGCAGAGACGGGGAAGCTTCAGTGATCGGCGGGACTTCACGGTCTTGGTGTTGCCCTTCTGCCGGACCGACCGCCAGACGTAGATCGCGATAGGAGTTCCTGGCCCGCCGGAGCTCGAACCCGGGGAACCTCACCGGCGGGCTTCGAGCGGCTCAGAGGTTCGGCGGAGGGGACCGGGGCGGTACGCCCTCCGCCTCGCTTCCTCAGCGGAGCCGCTCGCCTACTTGAGCAGGGCGAGAGCCTTGTCCAGGCCCGGGTCCTCGCCAGTGGAGGCGAAGGCCCCCAGCAGCGGCGGGGGAGGCCAGGGGGTCAGCTTGTCGAGGCGGGGCGGGGTGTCGGCTTGGTGCCTTCGCCCGGTACTTCGATGGCCGGGCAGCTGGTGCCCTCCTTGGGCGTCTTGAGGTCGATGAGGAAGGCGTCGATCACGTCGTTGATGCAGGTGCTCGATCCGAAGGCGACGGTGGAGGGGTAGATGGTGTGCCCGAAGCCTTCGTAGGTCACGAGAGAGGCTCCGCTCTGCTTGGCGGAGTTCTTGGACCAGGCGTACACGCTCGCGGGGTCATTGAGGTTGCCGATCATGACCAGCGGCAGGCCGTCCTTCACCCTCAGGGGCTTTTGGGGGTTGGTGGCCTTGCCTTGCCATCCCACGCAGTCCAGCGCGCCGTCGGTGGCGTTGGGGTTCCACTCGACGTTGGGGTAGCGCTTGGACAGCCGCGCGATGGTGCTCTTGAGCTCGGCGTAGTTCTTGATCTCGAAGGTCCAGTCCTGGCACCACATCCCCTGCCGCGGGTAGGTCATGGTTTCGGGCAGGTCGGGCTGCTGCGACGCCGGCGAAGGCGAGGATGAATCCGTGCCGTCGTACAGCGACTTGAAGAGCGTGGCCAGATCCTTCCAGTACTCCGGCGCGTTGACGGCCTGGGCTCTCCCGGTCAGCATGTCGAAGTCGACCTTCATGCCGGCGGCCGGGTCCACAAGCTTCCCGCTCTTGGCACGCTCGCGGAGGACGCTGTAGACCTTCTTGGCGTCCATTCCGTACAGGGCGCAGTCGGAGGTCTTGTCGCACCAGTCCGCCCACTGGACGAAGTTCTTCTCCATCGCCGCAGTTTGGCCATCCAGGAAGTCCCACGCGGATCGCAGGCTGCGGTCCACGTTGCCGTCGGCGACCAGGGCTCGCACGTGCTGGGGGAACTTCTCGGCGTACTGCTGGATCATGAGGGTGCCGTAGGAGTACCCCACCTGGGTGAGCTTGTCTTCGCCCAGGGCGGTCCTGATGGCGTCGATGTCCCGGATGACGTGCAGGTTGTCGAGGTGGTCGTACAGCGGGCCGGTGAGCTTGCGGCAGTTCCGGCTGAGCTTCTGGTTGGCGCGTCTGAGGGCGGCGAAGTCGGCCGCGCTCCGGCTGGCCCGCCTTTTGGCCTCGTCCGCCTGGAAGATCAATTCCGTGGCGCACGTGACCGGGGTGCTGGTGTTGACACCGCGTGGGTCGAAGCCGATCACGTCGAAGCGCTCGCTGATAGCCGAGGTGAACAGATTCGGCTTCCGCTTGACCTCGTCGACCCCGGAGACCCCGGGGCCGCCCGGGTCCATGAGGATGGAGCCGATGCGGGCGCTCGGCTTGGTGGCCTTGCGGCGGGCCAGGCCGATCTCGATGGTCTGACCATTCGGGTGGGACCAGTCGAGCGGCACCTTGATGGTCGCGCACTCGACCGCCGCCTCGGCGTCCTCGCAGGCATGCCAGTTGATCTTGCTCTTCGTGGACGTGGCGTGGGCCGGGACGGCCGTGCCCGCTGCCAGGATCAACGCGGCACCGAGAAGGGCGGTCAGGCGATCGGTGCGAGATCTGGTGGAGGAGTGATGTTCGTGGACTCGTAGCCTCACTGGGCGTCCTTTCGTCGGGGGATCAGGAGTTCGGCAACGAAGGGCGGCATCACGCGCGAATCGCGGTCGTGGCCGTTGTGGCTTGACGGATGCCGAACTCGACAGCTGACAGGTATACGGGAGCGGCGGTTTCGGGAGAGTTTCATGCGCGTCCGGCGGCGGCCGCGCTCTGCCAGGGTGTTCTGCCTGGTCACAGGGCATGCCGAGGGTGCCCGGCGCCGCGCTGTTCGTCCGCGGCGCCGGGTGGCGGTCGGGGCGGCGGGCTCAGACGGTTCGCAGAGCTTCGGTGGGTTGCATACGGGCGGCGCGCAGCGCGGGAAGAAGCCCCGCGACGGCTCCGATGGCGACGGCCGCGCCGAGCCCGCCGCCCCAGGCGAGCGACGGCACCACGGTCGCCCACGCCTTGACATGGGCATAGACCGCCGTGGCCGCCACCCCGATGACCACTCCGGCGGCCCCGCCGAGCGCGGCGAGCAGGATCGCCTCGGACAGGAACTGCAGCCGTATATGTCCCTTGGTCGCGCCGAGCGCGCGCCTGAGCCCGATTTCCGACCGGCGCTCCAGTACGGAGATGACCATGGTGTTGGCCACGCCGATGCCGCCCACGAGCAGGGCGACCGCGCCGAGGCCGAGAAAGAGACCGCCCAGCGCCGACTGCGCCGCGGCGCGGGCCACCAGGGCCGCCGAGGGGCGGCTGACGCCGACCTCGCCGGGATTGCGCGGATTGGCCGTGGCGGCGAGCACCTTTTGCACGTCGCTCACCTGCTCGGTCTGGGCGCGCACGTACACCTTGGACGGATGGCCGTCGAAATTCAGGTACTTCCGCGCGGCCGGATACCCGACCAGCACCGAGGAGTCGATCTCGGGGGTCAGCGCGGCCCGGTTGAGTATCCCGGCCAGGTAGAACCACTGGCCGCCGACCCAGATGCGCGCGCCCGAGTGGATCCTGGCGATGCCCAGGCGGGCGGCGGCGTCCGAACCGAGCACCGCGACCGGTTGCCCGGCCGTGGCGGCGTTGAGGTAGCGACCTTGGGCGACGGTGGCGCGCACCGCCGCGGGCAGGCTCAGGCTGGCGGCGTGGACGCTGATCGAGTTGGTGTTGAAGCTCGGGATGTGTGGGCTGCGGTAGGCGCTCGCCTCCACCTTCCCGGTGTGTTCGACCATGTCCACCGGGCCGATCCTGGCGATCATCGCCGGAGCGTCCACGGGCAGCCTGGCGTCGGCGCCGCCCATGGTCTGGCCGGGGGTGACGGTCAGCAGGTTGGTGCCGAGCTTGTCGATCTCGGCCAGCAGCCCGGCCTGCGAGGAGGCCGACAGGCCGAGCACCGCCACCATCGCGGCGACGCCGATCGCGATACCTAGAGCGGACAGGGCGGCGCGCATGCGACGGGTACGCAGGCCGACGACGGCGGTGCGGGCCAGGTCGGCCGGGTGTAGCCGCCTGGGGGCCGCCCCGTCGCGGTGAGGGGGTGTCATGGTCGGTCCCTTCGCGTGTCGGCGACGACACGGCCGTCGAGGACCTCGATGCGGCGGGGCAGCCGCGCGGCCAGCTCCCGATCGTGAGTGATCATGATGATGGTGGCACCTTCGGCGTTGAGCTCCCGCAACAGCGCGAAGATCGCGTTCCCGGAGGCGCTGTCGAGGTTCCCGGTCGGCTCGTCCGCCAGCACGATGTCCGGGTCGCCGGCCAGCGCACGCGCGATCGCCACGCGCTGCCGTTCACCGCCCGACAGCTCCGGCGGCCGGTGGTGGAGGCGATGGCCGAGCCCGACTCGCTCCAGGGCGGCCGCGGCGGCCCGCGTCCGCGTCCGATGTCGGGCGCCCGAGTACAGCATCCCGTCGGCCACGTTCTCCAGCGCGGTGGCGTGCTGGGCCAGGAAGAACTGCTGGAAGACGAAGCCGATCCGGGACGCGCGAAGCCCGGCCAGCGCCCGGTCGGACATGCGCGCGACATCGTCGCCCACGATGTGCACCGTCCCGGAGGTGGGCCGGTCCAGGGTGCCCATCACCTGCAACAGGGTCGACTTGCCCGAGCCTGACGGGCCCACGATGGCGACCAGTTCGCCCCGCCGTACGGTGAAGGTGGCCTCGGCGAGCGCCACCACCGGGGTGGCGCCCGGGTAGATCTTGGTCACCCGCTCAAGCCGAAGCACCGGCTCACCGCCCTGCCGGTCGCCGAGCGGCCGTGGTTCCGCCTGAACGCCGGTCATGTGCCCGGCACCACGATGTTCTGACCGGCCGCCAGGCCGTCACCGGCGACTTCGACCGTGCCGGCGCTGTCGTCGAACAGCCCGGTTTCCACCCGGATCAGCCGGTGCCTGCCGTCCGTCTCCACGGCCTCGACCGCGTAGCCGCCTCCGGCCAGCGCCAGCAGCGCGTTCACCGGCACCGACAGCACGTCCTCGACCGTGTCGGTCACGATGGACACGTGCACGGGCGCCTGGTCGAGCCGTCCCGTCGCCCGCGGCTTGAGCGGTTTGATGCGAACCTCGACGGTGGTGCCGCTGTCCGCTTTGACGGCCACCTTGCCTACCGAGGAGACCACGCCGGGGGTGGTCGCGCCGTTGGGCAGCGTGATGGTCACCTTGTCGCCGGTCGCGACCTGGGACTGCCGGCTCGCGTTCAGCTCGACGGTGATCTGGCGAGCCGTCGACGAGGCCCGCAGCACCACGGACCCGGCCGCCGCCATGCCACCGGGCACCGCCATGACCTTGGTGACGCGGATCCGTCCGGCGGGCACGAACACCGCCTGGCCCAGTGTCAGGGTCCCTGTCTGCTCCAGCCCCACCGCCTCCTGCAGTTCTTTGAGCGCGTAGTAGGTCTGCCGTCCGAAGTACTCGGAACCGGGGTCGAGCTCGTCCCTGGTGGCGTACCCGAGATCCACCAGCGCGGTGTTCAGTTGCCGTACGTCGGTGCCTTGCGTGCCCCAGGACAGGTCGCGGTAGACCGGGACCTCACCGCGCAGCAACACCACGGGCTTGCCGTCCACGTGGTAGAGCACCCGGCCCTGGGAGGCGACCCGGCCCACCGCGGGCAGCCCGGTCACGGTGCCGTCGGCCTTGTTGACCACCTGATAGTCGCCCGCGTAGCCGAGCGTGCCGTTCTCCATCGTCCTGGCCGACAGAGTTCCCCTGGTCACCTGTGCCAGCGCCGTCGCGGCCGCGGTCTGGGCCGGTGTTTCCTTCGTCCCGGCGGCGAACGGTCGGGACAGCGCGAACCACGAACCGGCCGCGATCACCGCCGCGCCCACGAGGACCGCCACGAGCCGGCCGAGCCGACGGCGGCGCGGACGCCGGCCCTTCGCGCTCGCCGGGCCGGCGTCCATCGTCCGGGCAGCACTCACGAGGTGCCGCCCTTCATCTGCCCCGGATGCGGCATGTTCCGCGGCTGGTACTGCTTACAGGCCCCCTCCGCCTTCTTGAACTGCTCCGAGGCGGGGTCCACGGTGCCGTTCTGCGGGAAGATGAACCCGCCGTTGTCGTCGGGATCGGGGAAGCTCGGTACGCCGTTCTCCCGCATGCACGCGGCGTACTTGAGCTTGTCCGACACCGGCCAGGAGTCGTCGGGCGCGGGCGGCCGGTCAGGGGCCGGCGGCTGGAACCGGGCGCAGTTCTTCTCCGCCGCCTTGAACTGCGGGGAGCCGGCCAGCTCCGGTGAGAAGGCGAGCCCCTTCTCGGGCTTGGGGTCGGGGAAGTCCGGCATGCCGTTCTCCCGCATGCACCGGGCGAAGGCCAGCGCGTCCCCCTTGGCGGCGGTCGCGTCCGGGGACTTCGCGCCGCCTGCCTGGGGCGCCGCGGACGCGACGGTCCTGGCCGGCCCCTCGTCGCCGGCGCAGGCGGCGGTGGTCAGCGCGGTGGCCAGCGCGACGGACGCCAACACGGCGGCCATCCCGCCGTCCCGCCGCACGCGGCCTTTCCCGCGCGTGTTCGTACCTGTAACGCTTCGCATGTCGCTCTCCATCACGTCCGATGAGGTTCTTGTCCCGACGGCCCGTACGCCCAAGGCCAAGAAGGTGCGTTTGGCGGAACGTGAACCGTTTGTAGGGGAGCCGCGGTTTCGGCGCGGTTTCACCGCCCCTGACCCGCGGATGAAACGTCGCCGAAACCGGGATTGGAGGATGCTGGCGGAGATGATCTGTCTCGGCGGAGGGAGCCGTGGGTGCGGGTGCTCGTGGTGGAGGACGACGAGGTGACGGCGCGGACGGTGGCCGTGGGGCTGCGCAGAGCCCAGATGGCCGTGGACGTGGCGCTCGACGGGCCCGGCGGGCTGGAGCGCGCGCTGTTCAACGACTACGACGTGATCGTGCTCGACCGCGACCTGCCGGGGATGCACGGCGACGACGTGTGCGCGCGACTGATCGAGGCCGGCTGCCGCAGCCGGGTGCTCATGCTGACCGCGGCGGCGACGACCGAGGACCTGGTCGACGGTCTCGGCCTGGGCGCCGACGACTACCTCACCAAGCCGTTCGACTTCCCCGCGCTGGTGGCGCGGATCGGCGCGCTGGCTCGTCGCGCCCATCCGGCGGTGCCTCCTGTGCTTCGCCACGGTGATCTCGTGCTTGACACCGCGCGACGCCGGGTCAGCCGGGGCGATCGGCCGCTGGAGCTGGCCCCCAAGGAGTTCGGTGTGCTGGAGCTGCTGCTGGCCGCCAAGGGCCGGGTGGTCGCCGCCGAGGAGCTGCTCGACCGGGTCTGGGACGAGAACGCCGACCCGTTCACGAATGCTGTGAAGATCACCGTCAGCAGGCTCAGGACCAAGCTCGGCGATCCACCGATCATTGAGACCGTCGCCAGGCGCGGCTACCGCATCTGATGGCGTCCCCGTCGGCCCTCACACGGCTCGCCGGCCGCCTGGCCCGTCCACACCTGCCCCGCCGTACCGTGCGGCTGCGGCTGACCCTTCTGTACGGAGGCCTGTTCCTGGTCTCCGGCGCCACCCTGCTGGCGATCACGTACGTGCTGGTGCGCCATGCGGTCATGGGGCAGGCGGTCAAGAGCTTCATCCCCGCGCCGGACAACGTCCCCGTCCCCTCTCCGGGCATGCCGCCGCCCGGCAAGTTACGCTCCGTTGAGCTGCTCCCCGCTCAGTTGCAGCAGGCCCTGGAGCTCCAGAGGGCCGAGGTGCTGGACCAGTTCCTGATCAATTCCGTGATCGCGCTCGCCCTCATGTCGGTGATCTCGGTCGTGCTCGGCTGGGTCGTCGCCGGACGCATCCTGCGCAGGCTCCGTACGATCGTCGCGACCGCCAGAGAGATCTCGGCGACGGACCTGCACCGGCGCCTGGCCTTCGACGGCCCCGCCGACGAGATCAAGGCGCTGGGCGACACCTTCGACGGCCTGCTGGCCCGGCTGGAGGCGTCCTTCCAGGCCCAGCGCCGGTTCGTCGCCAACGCCTCTCACGAGCTCCGCACCCCGCTCACCCGGCAGCGGGCGCTCGGCCAGGTCGCCCTCTCCGACCCCACACCCACCGTGGAGTCGCTTCAGGAGGCGCACGAGGAAATCCTCGCCGCCGGAGCCCAACAGGAACGCCTGATCGAGGCGTTGCTCACGCTGAGCCGCGGACAGGCGGGCATCGAAGCCCGCCATGCCTTCGACCTGGCCCGGCTCGGCGAAGACGTCGTGGACGCCCGCCGCGCGGAAGCCCGCCGACGGGGTGTGGCGATCCGCCAGTCATTCGGCGCCGCCCCGGCGGCCGGTCACCGCCCTCTCGCCGAACGCCTGGTCGCGAACCTGGTGGACAACGCGCTGTGCCACAACACCTCGCCCGGCTGGGTAGAGGTGGAGACCCGAACCGCGGACGGCCATGCCGTACTCACGATCAGTAACTCGGGCCCCCTGGTGCCTCCTGACGCGGTCGAACGCCTCTTCCAGCCCTTCCAACGCCTCGGCACCGCCCGCACGGAGCACCCGGACGGGCTGGGCCTCGGTCTGTCCATCGTCCACGCCATCGCCACCGCCCACGACGCCGCCGTCACCGCGACCCCCAGACCCGAGGGCGGCCTCACCGTCACCCTCACCTTCCCGTGACTGTGCGGCTTCCCGTGACTGTGCGGCGCGTACGCATCGGTCGATGTCGAGGCGCACGCCGTCGCCCACGGGGCGAGGCTGCGGTCATGTCCGAAATCCGCTAGCCTCCCGTGAGTCGCGAACTGGTGGACTTCTCACCATGATGACTCACGTTGAGAAGGCCCTGCTGTTCCGTTCCTTGCACGTCGCGGGCAGTCCGCTGCTGCTGGCCAACGCCTGGGATGCCGCCAGCGCGCGCATCGTCGAAGCCGCCGGGGCTTCCGCGATAGCAACCACCAGCGCGGGCGTGGCCTGGAGCCTCGGCGCCCCGGACGGCGACCGGCTGGACCGCAGCCTCGCCCTCGACCTCGTCGCACGCGTCGCGGCGGCCGTGGACGTCTCCGTGACCGCCGACATCGAGGCCGGGTACGCCGACGACGCCGACGGGGTCGCGCAAACCGTACGAACCGTGCTTGAGGCCGGGGCCGTGGGGGTCAACCTGGAAGACGCCCACCACGGCGGGTCGTCGCCGCTGCGGCCCGTCCAGGAGCAGGCGGTCCGGATCGGCGCCGCTCGCAGGGCCGCGGACGAAAACGGGGTTCCGTTGTTCGTCAACGCGCGCGTCGACACGTACCTCCTTTCAGTGGGCGACCCCGACACCCGCTTGGACGAGACGCTGGCCCGTGCCGCGACCTACGTCGAGGCCGGCGCCGACGGCGTCTTCGTCCCCGGTCTCACCGACCTCTCGACGATCGCGACCATCGTCGAGAAGGCGGCCGTACCGGTGAACGTGCTCGCCGGGCCGGGCGCACCCGATGTGGCGGCGCTGGCGGAGCGGGGCGTCGCGCGGATCAGCATGGGCTCCTCCGTCGCCCAGGCCGCCTACGCGGTCGCCAGGAGGGCGGCCCTTGAACTGCTCGGCAGCGGCACCTACACCACGCTGACCGACGCCCTCGACTACGCCGAGATCAACGCACTGCTGGCGTACACCTGACCGTTCGCACCACATGCGCGGGGATGGCGACAGCTTCATGGGTGAGCGCGAGATCGAACGGCTCCCCTGCGGAAACGTTCCCCGAACGGGTAAAAGCGGATCTTGTTAGAACGGTCTCTGCGCAGAAGTGCGACCCCGCGTCGTGCGTTCCGGACGTCGGTGGCCACTGGCATCGGCGCGGATGGCGCGGATCATGAGGGGCAGCGCGACCAGCAAAGCGATTCCTCTCAGCACGCCGGCGATGGGGTAGGGCGCGCGTCCAGGCGGTGGCCACCCAAAGCCGTTTCGCACGTGCGCGCGTGGGCTCGTGAACAGGGGCTTCCGGTCGCCGACCGAGGCAGGCTCCGCCCGGAGATCTGGCGGGCCTGGCATGCCGCTGTTGGGGAATATGTGTGAAGAGAACCTGTGATTCGGTTCGAACGCAACCTCATGACGTGGATATAGACGCGGCTGCTTCGCCTACGCTCTCCCCAAGGACCTGGACCAACCCCTGCTCTTCAAAGGCGAGGATTCTCCGCACACGGACATCACCCCTGCGAAGCCATGACGGTCAAGGCATCCCCTGCCCGAGCATGATCGCAGGGGGTCCTCGGCAGAGTATCGTGTGCGGTTGTGACTCGCCGCCCCTCGTAAGATCGCCTGGACGAGCTGATCGAGCAGGTGACTGTGACGATGAGCAGCTCTCCAGCTTCCAGATGGTGATCGGTGACAACCTGGCGGTGCCGTTCGAGACGAACGTGCTCGGCCTGCAGGTCACCGTCACCGCGATCGACTTCCGCGTAGGAAGCGGCATCGTGGCGATCTGCCGCCGCGGTCAGCAACCCGGCGCGCCGAAAAACTGGCACGCCAGGAACAGGAGCGGCGGCAGGCCCGGGAACTTCATCTGAACCGGCTCGCCCAAGATCTCGAAACCGCGTGGGCACGGGTGGAGGTGTTCATCGACACCAAGAAGCCACGCGAGTACGACCAGGCCGTCGATCTCCTCCGCGACCTGCAGGCCCTGGCCATCCGCGACGACCATGTCGGCACCTTCACTCAACGCTTTACCCACCTTCGGGAACGGCACCGGAGCAAGCCCAGTCTGATCAAGCGATTCACCGAAGCCGGCCTCGTCCCGGAGTGACCAGAAGTCCGCCTTGAACATCGGTGATGAGAGTTCGCCGCAGAACGTATAGCCATAGTGGGTGGGGTAAAGTCCACCCGGCATTGCTGGTTGCTCGTCGAGGTGGGCGCTGCCCAATCACGAGAGTGTGAAGGAGTTCCCCAGCTATCAGGTCAAGCGAGCTCTGTTGCTCGTTGGCTGCTCGGTGGTCGGTCGTTGATCCCTCACAGGGGCCCTGGTCGCTCGTGTGGATGCCCCGGCCGGTTGCTCGATGATTGTTCGCGTTTGTGGGATACGGCATGACATAGACCGTCACCAGCCGATACGAAAACGGCGACAACGGCGGACAGGGTGACGCGAATCGGCACGCGCGGATAGCAAACGGCAAGCAACAATTGATCTTTTAATCCGCTGTTCATGAGTTGGCCTTCGGAGTTGCTCCTCTCGTGGGACATCACTCCCAGGAGCGTGGCGCGTCAACGATGAGATCTTCAGGCTGGGGGAGCGTGGCCGGCTCGTCTTTGATGGAGTAGACCTCAAGACACGAGAGATGGCCTTCTTCGACGAAGAGCAAGACGCCATCACTGCGCCCGCGTACGTCGGCGGAGATCAGCACGCCGTCTTGCACCGGCGAGGTGAGCGCGCGAGGTCCTGTGCCCGCGCCAAGGTCCACTGTCGCGCATCCGCATGCGCATCGCCCGCTGACAACTGCCGAAGGAACTTGAGCGCGAAGTTCGTCCGCGCCGGGGAAATCCTGCGCGAGGAGTGCCAGGATGACGGCTTGCTCCTCGACTGACAGATGACGCTCGCTACTCGACACGTCGTCACGGTAGCGGATCGGGCGTGCGGGATATGTGCGGGATGATCTTCTCTGCCCGTCGTGCGCCAACAGCTTGTCGGGCAGGTCAGCGGCATATAGCTGAGGGAAAGAACCATCCACTTCTAATCCGATGGCCCTCTGAGCCGGCTGATCGCTGCCGTCCTACGGCGGTGAATCGAGTCAGGCGGCGATCAGCGGGGGAGGAATGTGCCGCGCGGATCGCGCCCAGCAAGCCGATCTTCGTAGACGGCCTGAGGTGGGTTCTCGGTCGCGGAGTGCCTTCGCCGGTTGTTGTACCAGGCGATCCTGGGGAAGATCTCGGTCACGAGTGGTCTCATTCCTCGTCGCGGCCATGCAGGTGGTCCTCGAAGGTGGGGCGTCGATCCCTTCGGCGCGACAACACGATTGCGGCCACCAGTGCGGCAGGGGCCATTGCGAGCCTGAGCGCCGAGCGGCCCAGTCGACGGACCACCCTGAGCAGTTCCTTGAGCGACTGCCAAGGGTGTCTCAGGGCCATGACGGTCAATATGAAGGCCATGCCGCCGAGGCTGATCCCCGAGAAGTCGTCGGGGTCGTCTCGTCCCTTCTCCTTGGTCACGGTGCGGAACTGAAGGGCAGGAGCTTGATGCTGCGGACCAATGGAATCCTCCCACGTCAGCATGGACATCAGGGTCGCAATTGAGCCGTGATCGTGAGCGTACATCAGGGAGCTTCACATGGCTCCGGACTATTGGCTCGACGGGATTCCAAGGCGCTTCGGTCGGGGCGGTTCGATACCTTGCTCGCGTTGGGACCGGTCAGAACGCCTCGTTTCCAATCAAGGAAACGGGGTCTGAGTGACCAACTCCCGAAGGTCTTGTCCATCGCTCTGCGGTGGAGAACCCTCGCGGCCGTAGGCTTTCCATGCCGCCCGTGGTCGTCGAGGAGGAGCATGATCGCGCCCGCGGGGCGCCTCACCGGCGATCGTAGGCAGATGCGGGGCGGGCTGGTCGACGTCGAGCTCGTTCATGGGCGGACGGTAACTCCGGCCATCGGGGGCCCCAAGGTCCGTTGCGCGTCCGTGCCTGCGACGCACTGATCCTCACGCATCACAGGGCGCTCTACCTGCGCCGCCTATACCTCGCCTATACCGGCGCATCCGATGCTCTGCCCGAGCCGTTCCCGACTTCATCCCCGCCTCGCGCGCCGGCGAAATGCACCGCGTTGAGGGACCCCTACGGAAGAAAGGCGATCATGTTGCGTCGGGAAAAGTTGATCTAAGGTGATTAATCAGTCTAAAGGGGCAGCCACGCGTCGTCGCTTTTCTTCCCGATGCTCCTATGTGATCGACGCCATTGTCCGGACCCCCTGTCGAAGTCATCGCACGTAGGAGGGCGAATGGCTCTTCGGTTTCGCGCGCTCGGCCCTCTGCAGGTATGGCAGGACGGCGAGATCGCCACGCTTGGTGCGACCAAGCAACGGCTGCTGCTGACGGCCCTGCTGCTGGAGCCGAACCGGCCGGTTTCGGACGGGCGGCTGATCACGGCGCTCTGGGAGGATTCTCCGCCTCGCTCGGCGCTCGCCAACCTGCGGACGTACGCGAATCGGCTACGCCATGTATTGGCCGGTCCTTCTGTCGACTCAGGCGAGGAACGCATCGTCAATCGTCACTCGGGATACCTGCTCTGCGTTCGTCCGGGCGAGCTGGATATAACAGATTTCAGGGAATATTTGAGAAAGGGCCGTGCCGCGCTCACCGACGGTGACCCGCGGTCGGCCGCGCGGCACCTGGCCGCGGGACTGGCACTGTGGCGCGGCAGCGCAGCCGAGGACGTCCCGCGGACGCTTGGCGTGGCACCGCAACTCGACGCGCTGGACGAGCAGCGCTACCTCGCGCTGGAAAGCCACGTTCAGGCCAGGCTCGCGCTGGGCGAGCATTACGAGCTGATCGGGGAGCTCCAGGAGACGCTCGCGGCCCATCCCACCCGTGAACGACTGTGGAGCCATCTGATGGTGGCGCTGTACCGATCGGGCGATCATGCCGGAAGCCTCGCCGCATACGCCGAGGCGGGCCGTACGATCCACAGGCACCTTGGCGTGGAGCTCGGGCCCGGGCTCAGGGACTTACACCGCGCCATTCTCGACCGCGCGCCCGTGCTGGCAGGGCCTCCCCGGCAATCCGACGGCTACCGCTGCCAGCCGCAACGGCGGCAGAGCCTGGCCGGGGAGACACTGCCAGCCGAGCCTCGAACCTTCGTGGGACGCGTGAAGGCCCTGCGCAGCCTGGTACACAGGCTCACCTCGGGCCAGGGCGGGAAGACCGTCGCCGTTCACGGCGCTGCGGGCATGGGTAAATCGGCGCTGGCACTCAAGGCGGCTCACGCGGTAAGCGGGCGCTACCCGGACGGGCAGATCTACGTCGACCTGCTGGGCTCGACCCACGGCTCGACCCCGCTCACCCCTGTCACGGCACTGGGCCGTTTGCTGCGCGGCCTGGGCGTGCCCGCTGCTGAGATACCGGCCGATCAGGACGAAGCGATGCTGCTCTTCCGGTCCGTCACCGCCCACCGCACCATGCTGGTCGTGCTGGACAACGCCGTGGACGAATCACAGGTACGGCCCCTCGTGTCAACCGGTCCCGGCTGCGCGACCCTGGTGACCAGCCGTCCCATGCTCTGCGCCCTGGACGGGGCCGTCCATCTCGACCTCGGGCCGCCCTCTGACCACGAGGCTCGCGAGATGCTGGCGGCCCGGTGCGGCCTGGAGCGGGTTCAGGCGGATCTCACCCATACCACGCGGATCGTCGCGCTGTGCGGCAGGCTGCCGCTGGCACTGCGGATCGCAGGTACCCGCCTGGCCACCCGTCGGGAGTGGTCGCCGGCCGCATACGCCGAGGTGCTGGAGGACGAGCGACAGCGGCTCGACGCACTGCAGTGCGGGGACCTCTCCATCCGGCTCAGCCTCGCGGCGGGCTACCAGGCACTGCTGGACGGTCCTACCCGGACGGATCTCCGGGCCGCCGTGCTGTTCCGCCGGCTGGGCCTGCTGCCCGCACGGGACTTCGACGCCGCGATCGCCGCCGCGCTACTTGACGAGTGTGTAACTCTGACATCAGCCGCCTTGGGCCGACTTGCCGACGTCCGGCTGATCGAGCCCGCGCCCCTTGGTCGCTACCGGGTCTTCGACCTGATACGGCTGTTCGCCAGGGAACAGGCGATGAGGGGCGACACCCCGGAACAGCGTGAACAGGCACTCGAAAGGGTCCTCAACTGCTTCGTCGACGCCTACTGCCCCGCTCCGGCACCGTGTGCACCGGCAGCAGCACGTCCGCTTGCGTGACCCGGCCAGCATGCCGGCCCGGTAACCGGCAGGCACGGCACCCGACGAGGGAACGCCGCCGCACCTGGTGGGTACGCCGGTTCACGAAGACGCGGCATCGGACAGCTGTCCAGGCAGATACCCCTCTGCCTGTAGGCCGAACAGCCGCGCGTACACGCCGTCCGTGGCGATGAGCTCGTCATGGCTCCCCTGCTCCACCACCCGGCCTTCGTCGAGCACGAGCAGTATGTCGGCGTCGCGCACCGCGGCGAGCCGGTGGGAGATCAGCAGGCTGGTCCGTCCGGCCCGGTGGTCGCGCAGCGCGACGTGGATCCGGTGCTCGGCCTCCGCGTCCAGACCCGAGCTCGGCTCGTCAAGGATCAGCAGGTCACACCGGTCACGAAGCAGAGCCCTGGCCAGGGCCAGCCGTTGCCACTGACCTCCGGAAAGGACCACCCCCGCCTCGTTGTCCGGGTTCTCCGCCTCCGCCGCTCCGAAGAACATCCGGGTGAGCATGGTGTCGTACCCTCGCGGCAGCCTCGCCACCGTCTCGTGTACGCCCGCCCGGCGCGCGGCCGCCTCGATCCGCTCCCTCTCACCCTGAGCCTTCAGATCACGGAGGGCCTCCAGATCACCGAGGCCGATGTTCTCCACGGCCGTCAGGTCATACTCCATATAGTCCTGGAACACGACACCGATCCGGCGGCGTAGCTCGGCGGGGTCCATGTCCCGGACGTCGACCCCGTCCCACAGCACCGCCCCCCGATCCGGGTCGTAGAACCTGCAGAGCAGCTTGACCAGCGTGCTTTTGCCGGCCCCGTTCCGGCCCACCAGCGCGACCGACCGACCGTACGGGATCGTGAACGTCACGTCGCGCAGCGCCCACGGATGGTCGGGGGAGTACCGGAACCACACTCCCCGGAACTCGATCCCGCGCCGTAGCGGCCCCGCGTCGAGGGGCGCGGCAGGCACCGGCAGGTCCGGCTCGCTGCCGGTCACCATGAGGTGGTGGTCGAACAGGAGCAGCTGCTGATGCACCTGCGTCACCTCGCTGACCAGACCGGCGACCGCAGACTGCACTCCGGCGACCGCCGCGATGACCAGCGCGACGTCGCCGGGACTGATCTGCCCGCTCTGGGCGGCGAACAGTGCCCAGAGCAGGCCCGCGGCCGCTACCCCGGCTGCGACCACCCCCAGTCCGGACTGGGTGACGAGCTCGCGCAGGTCCATGCGGCGGCGCTCGGCGTTGGCGGCATGACGCTCGGCGGCCATCCGCGACCGGAAGTGGCGGCCGATCCCGAACAGGCGCAGTTCCTTGGCGGCCTGCACACTCGTCAGCAGCTGCCGGAAGAACATTTCCCGCCGCTCGACCGGCCCCACCCGCCACATCATCGCGGCACGCTGTCGTGACAACCGTAGCTCCGCGAAGATCGCGGGCACCGCCCCGAGCACCGCCACGCCCGCAAGCCACGGAGTGACCGCCAGGAGCGCCACGAGGAACCCGGTCACGGTGATCAGCGCGCGGCCGATCGCCAGCGCGCCACAGACCACCATGCTGGGGGCGGCGCCGCCCGACTGGTGGGCAAGGCTTAGCCGGTCCAGAAATTCGGGATTCTCGAACCTGCTCAGCCCGGCGAACCGCTCGGTCGCGGCGAAGATCCGGTCCTGCGCGAGCAGTCCCACCCGCCGCTCCAGCTCCTGGCGGAGGTAACCGGACGCGTGCGGCAGCGCGGTGGCGGCCACCCCGGCCGCCGCCAGCCCGGCGCCGGCGACCAGCAAGGGCGTCTGCCCCGTCGGGTGATCGGTGATCACGTCCAGAACGAGCTTGGTCAGCCACGCCACCGCCACCGGGACGGCCGCCTCGACGAGCGCGAGCAGCCCGTACCCGAGCATCAGGTGCCATCCGGCGCGCCAGGCCAGGGCCAGCGCGGTGATCAGCCCTCGCGGGGTCGCCCTCGCACCACCGAGTCCCTCTGACATGGCCGCCTCAGACCCCTGCGGTCGCCATGCGTACCTGGTCGAGCTGGAACCCGCTGACGAGCACCTTGCCCGAGGAGTCCAGTACGGCGAAGACGGGGAATGCCTGGACCCGCAGAGCCGTGGCGATCCGGCCCTGCTCGGGTTCGACCACGACACGGGCGGCCGGTTCGAGCTGTTCACGCTGGGGTCTCGCGGCCTCGTCCGACCCGACGACCACGGCGAGCACCTGGCCGCGCCCGCCGGGGAAATCCGCGGCGTGTGAGACGAACTCCGGGAGCCGCTCGTGGCAGGCGCTGCAGGAAGGCGAGAAGAAGCCGACCAGGGTGTTTCCCGAAAGCAGTTCTCGGGAAACGGCCTCGCCGTCGGTCGTGGTCGCCTCGAACGGCTCGGCGACCTCACCGCTGCCGAGCATCGGCTCAGGAGTCGTGACTACTCCGGACGGCATCTTGGAAAGGAGCTCCGCGTGCACCTTCAAGCGACGGATCACACCGACCGTGAGGATCAGATCGAGCAGGCAGATGACGCCCACCAGGACGACGAGAGCGACGACGAAAGCCATTGTGGCCTCCAAGCAGTAGATACGAGGACTTTCAGCTGCAGAACCCGGGGCAGGCCAGGCACACCGGCCTTATGCGATGGACCGGAAGAAGCCTCATGCGGGGGGAGCGGAAAAGGTCGGCGATGTCCTCGGCGGCCGCCACCAGAACGGCGATCACACCACCCGTGACCACCGCTGTCATCGCACCGGCGAGGTCGGGTGCGGCATCGGCGATCGGCCCGCCCGCCATGCCCAGACGAAGCCGGCGTACGACCGCCGGTCGCGGAGCTTGCTCACGGCCGAGATCAGGAAGACCAGCGCGACCAGACTCCGGCAGCCTACGACGATGTACTCCATCAGCAAGACCCACCTCGTCCTTCTCCCGAGACAACGAAGGCTGAGCACGCCGGCGACAGGACTGATACACCGCTGATACACGCGCCCGCGCACGTTTGAGGCACAACAGCGACGTCCAACGACGTTCGCCACGACGATCGAACGTCATCGGCGCAAGCCACGTCGTGGCTCCTCGCGTGGACGGGCAGGAGCCAGGACGCGGGCGACGGTGCCGAGCATTCGGTCGGCGGGCAGCAGTCCGAAGACGCGCGAGTCGTATCCGCCGTTGTCGCCGAGCACGACCAGCGCCCCCAGCGGAACGACCGGTGACGGCGCGGGCACGCCGTCGGGAACCCGGTCACCTCCGAGCGCGGCGACCCGCTTGACCATCCAATGGCGATCAGGCGTGTAACGGTGGGCAGGCGGCGACGCCCATCGGCCATCACGACCTGGCGACTCCACGACCACGATGTCGCCGACCGAGACTTCGTTCGCACGCCGCCGGCGGACGAGCACCGTGTCGCCATCGTGGAGTGCTGGGAGCATGCTCTCGCCGCGTACCGCCACAACCAGCCACCGCCGCCGGAGGAGGACCACTGAGACAGTGGCGGCCGGCATCAGGAACACCAGCGTGCCGGCCACCACCTTCACCACGAACCGCCTCCGCTCATCTGCGGTCCTTCCGCGCGAGCCGGGGACATCGGTGGCTCAGCACGTACCAGTGATGACCGTGCACGAGTAGCAGTAGACCGGGATTCCGTTGCACCCGCCGTCGCAGAGTTTGCTGTAGCGCAGCCCGCCCGAGCAGTAGCAGAGCTGGTAGAAGGTTCCGCAGGTTGACGCCGACGCCTCGCCACGGGGTACGAGACGGGTGAGCAGGTGGTCGGCGAAGCGACCGATGACATCGATCATTCCGTTCCTCCGTTCGCGGGCCATCGGCGCGCTCGCCGGGTGGCCCTGATACCAGTTCGCGGTGAACGCTAGGCCCATGGGCGATAGAACTCATACGCGCCGAATACACCGGACTGGCCATCGAGCCGACGGCGGCATCCTGTGCGGAGCACATTCGCCGTTGCCTTCCTGGGTTGGCGTACAAGCGGGCGGTCACTGGTTCGAACCCAGTACCGCCCACCAGCGAAGACAAGCCCCGTAGCGATCGTGCTGCGGGGCTCCGTGCCACTAACGTGCCAATCGTCGAGGGCGCGATCTCGCTCAGTGGCAAGGGCGGGCCTGCTATGGACAAGGCATGTTCGGCGCAGGCGACCGTCCATGAACAGCGGTCCCCGATGCGGGGCTATGGGCTATGGCGTCAAGGACCCGCTTTGCCCCCGTGAACATTGAGGGCGTCGTGGCCGAGGACCAGGGCCTCCACGCTGAGTGTCTCACCGACTGTCCGTAATCCGTGTGGGCCGTCGAAGGCATCGGCCCGCAGTCGGAACCGGCTCACATCGTCGACCTTGAGAGCGCGCAGCCGCCAAGGCCGATTCGGGGAGTCCTGTTCAGTGGGCGGGTGGGCGAGAACTACGGTGGCGAAGGAGTCTTGCGGTATCTCGTGACGGGTGTGTGCGACCGTGTACTTGGCGAACCGGAGCTCACCCTCTGGAGGTAGGTCGAGATCCGGTGCTATGACGAGGTGTGGGCGCGTCGCCCCTGGTGCGGTGATTCCTTCGACCCATGCTTTGGTGGTGTCCGGGAGTCGCTCCTCGCGGATGATGCGACGTAGTTCATCGGTGAACCAGGGCGTCAGTGCGGGGCCACCGTTCTTGATCCAGGTCTCGACCAGGTAATGGAATGCCTTCTCGCGGCGGCCGCCTCGGCGGGCGCCTGCTGCCAGGATGTCGGTACCCGCGCCAGCGAGTGCGCTGGCGAGCAACTGGACGGGGATCCGATCGGCGAGGTGGGAGTGGCCGACCATGCGGATCTCCAGCATCACTCTGTGCAAGATCCTGGCGGCGACCAGGACCGCGCCCTCTGGTTGTGGTCGCCGTCGCTCAGGTGTGCGGCGGGTCTGTTCCTCACGGGCTGGGGTCCGCTGGTCGGCGGCCCGGCCTGCGGTGGAAAGATGCCAGGCCGGGTCATCGGGGTGTGCGGTGCCGCTGGTGGCGCGCACTCTACCGCCCGCGCCGACGCCGACGACTATCCCCTCCGTCCCGCATTGCAGGGCGACTCCCATGCGATCGTCGGAGTCGAAACCAACGTCGGTGACGTCCTTCAACCTTAGGAACAACTCGGGCGGTGCCCCCGCCTGTAGGCCAGCGTCGTAGCGGCGCGGGGCGGTCATGACGAGAGACCCGGTCAGCCGGGTGCCGACACGTTCGAGCAGTAGAGTGCGGACCTGGGCGGCGGCCAGGTCGTAATCGGTGCCGAGTTCGAGTGCAGACTCTGCCGTCAGCGGCATGAACGGCGGCCTCACCCGTCCTCGGGAGTCCCTGCTGTGAAGAGGCTCCGCAACCGATGGCGGCAAGATCTGTTCCAGTGGCTGCCCCGCCGCCTGGGCTTGCTCGACCATCCAACTCCGCCGCCCCGGCCCGAGATCAGCCATCCAGGCGAGGGCAGCGCTGGCACGCCGCTCCCGCCCAATGGAGGTGAAGGCGGTGGCGGCATGGAACAACGGGAAGGTGTTGTTGTCCCACACATCCGCGACCTCGTAGATCGCTAGCCGGTCGTACATCCGTGCATCTGCTGACGCCTCCGCGATCTGCACGAGCGACCTATCCAGCAACGCGCCCAGGGCGCCCAGCGCCGTCCCTTTCTTGGCCATGTCAGCGACATATCACGGATCGATGTTCAGCATGCGGTTTGTGCGTGAGAGCCTGGCGCAGCGTGGGGTATGCAAATGAGAAGATCGCCGCCGAAGGACGTGAACTGAACGCCGAGCGCCGACGACGGCATGCGGAGGGGTTCGCGTTGCTTCCCGCCTGATCGCAGGCATCGCCGTACTGAGTGACTATCTGGGTGACAGCGGCCATGGACGAACCTGGACAGCGGTAGGCCGTCATGGACTGTATGTGCAGGTCAGGGCGAGTGTCCGGGCTGGTCCTACCCCTTCCTGGGTCGCCTTACAAGCGAGGAGTCACTGGTTCGAACCCGGTACCGCCCACCAGCGTGAAGAGCCCCACCTTCCGTCAGGGGAAAGCGGGCCTCGTGCCATTAACGTGCCACTGGCCTTGACTCTCGACTGCCGGGCATCGGTGAACAGTCCGAAATCTCGGAGCCGTGGGAGGGGTGGTTCGCCTTGGTTGCTTGTGGGGGCGGCGGCTCAGGCGACCTTGACGGAATGAGAGCCGACGCTGATCGTCACCTGAAGGTGTCCTCCCAGGGCGTTCGCATAGGCGCGAAGGGTTTCTATTTCCATAACCTCAGGATCGCCATTCTCGATTTGGGAGACACGGGATTGCGAAATGCCCAGGGCGGCGGCAATATCGGCCTGAGTCTTCCCTAGTGCCTTACGCAGTTCCTTCAGGTGATGTCCGGCCACGTACGCATCCAGCTCAGCGTCGGCTGCGGCCTGCCGGGAAGGATCGGCCAGCTCCGGATGGCGGCGGTGCGCCTCCGCCTTGACTTCGCGCCAGCTACGAGCAGGGCTCATCTCGGTCTTCCTTCGCCTTGTCTGCGCGGTATTGGGCGTAGCGTTGCTTGGCCAGAGGGATTGCCTCGTGGTACCAGCGCGACCATCGTCCCGCCTTGTCTCCGGCTACCAGAAGGATGGCTTCCCTCTCCGGGTCGAAAACGAACACGATCCGGATCTCTGAGCGGCCTCGGGAGCCGGGGCGCAACTCCTTCAAATTGTTCAGGTCGTCGTCTTCCAAGGTATCCACGAGCGGACGGCCCAAAGCCGGACCGACCTCGGCCAGCCGGTTGATGGCCCGTTCAACCAAGGTTGCAGTGTGAGGGTCGGTCTCGCAGAGCTTGAGGAACCAGTCCTCAACCGGCTCTAGCAGTACGACGTTCCAGGCCAGACCTTGGAATATAACCCCTGGCTTCTACCCCTGTCAGGCTACCGCACGGGGTTCACTGCGCTGCCGACCAGGGCTGGCGAGTGGAGCTTGCCGAGAGAGCGTCGTGCGCCTCTCGGTACGGGCTACGCCGACAGCGACTGGGTGACGACTTGGGAGGCACGACGACCAGTTCGCCCGTGTCCAACTCGACGTGCTGTTGCCGAACACTGACGGTCCCGACGTTCAGGGTCCAGGTCCGTCCGCCGCAGTGCCGCGACCTCGCCCCATCGCAGGCTCGCGAAGGTCGCCGGCAGGATCAGCGCGCGGAGCCGTACGGGGACGAGGTCGGCCAGTTCGAAGACCTTCGCCGCGGTGAGGATCGGCCGCTCTTCCGACTTCTCCTCGCCGCGCACCGCGAGGGAACCGGTACGTGCGGCACTGGGTCCTGATGCTTTAGACCCTCGCCACCTGGTCCAAGGGCGAGTGGGTGATCAGGCAGAGGTCGGCGCTGCCCGGCACGGGTGGAGGGCGTGCGGCCGGATCTCGTGCCCGGCCTGGTGCAGGTTGATGGCTGATGTCTCCGAATTTGCCTCCGGCGGGGGCCTCGGAGGATGGTGTGAAGTGGCGACGGACGTTCTCCGGCTTCTTGTGCCGTGCCGGGACGGCCATCGGCATCAGCAGGGAGGCGCCCTGTCAAAGGTGAGCGCGACCTACCGGGTCCCGGCTCGGTACGCATGCCCTCGATCATGGCAGTCGGCGACAGCTGTGGTCCCGCGGTCGCCGGCCCCCGTTCCTGAACGGGAAAAGTGCCTTTGACGGGGCGCTGACAGGACCTTCGGCGCCCGCTGCGCTTCCCGCACAAAGGCACTTCTCTTCACCGCGTGTTCATCAGCAGCAGTACAACTCGGCCGAGGCGGACGACGCGACGACCACCCCACCGGCAGTGGCGGACACGGCGAACAACATGGCGGCCGCCAGGCGTAGCAACGTGCGCTTCATGGGATCTCCTTCGTCGGCAACAGTCGGTCACCTCGGTCCGGGGAGCGGATCCGTCGGCGACCGCATCACGGTTCGTAGACGACGATGCGCGGCCGACCCTGGACAATCCTTGCGAACAACCTTGAATCGGCAGATCGGAACCGTTACACACGGGTGATCGAGAGATAGGGGTGTGGCGTGCCGCTGGAGTTCCGACTTCTGGGTGACCTGGAGGTTCGCGTGGACGGCCGGCGCGTCGAACTCGGGCATCACCGCCAACGGTGCGTACTCGCGGTACTGCTGGTCGAGGCCGGCAGGCGCGTGTCGATCGATCAGCTCCTGGACCGGGTGTGGGGCCACCACCCGCCTCGGCATGGCCGCGACACGCTCTACAGCTATCTGTCCCGCCTGCGGCGGATGCTGGCGGCGGTCGACGGTGCGCGGATCGCATGGCAGAGCGGCGGCTATGTGATCAGCGTCGATCCCATGACGGTCGATGTGCACAGGTTCCAGCGCTGGGTCGGAGAAGCCCGAACCGCCGCGGACCCCCACGCCCGACATCTGCTGGAGCAGGCGCTCGCCCTGTGGAGCGGGGACGCCCTCGCCAACCTGGACACCCCCTGGCTGAACACGCTGCGCGAAGGGCTGGTCCAACAGCGTCATGCCGCCGAACTCGACCTCACCGACGTCCATCTCCGTTCGGGGCGGCATGCCGAACTGGTGCCCGCGTTGACGATACGGGCGGCACGCCATCCGCTGGACGAGCGACTGGCCGGTCAGCTCATGCTCGCCCTGTACCGCAGCGGCCGGCCGGCCGAGGCCCTGCGGCACTACCAGCGGATCCGGCTGCACCTGGTCGAGGAACTCGGCGCGGACCCCGGCCCGTCGCTGCAGGACCTGCACCGCCGCATCCTGACCGCCGACCCCACGACGACACCGCCTGCCTCCACACCGGCCACACTGTCCGGGCCGCCTGGCATCGTGCCGCGTCAGTTGCCGGCTCCGCCGGCCCGGTTCACCGGCCGAAGAGCCGAACTCGGTCAGCTCAGCAGAGCGTTGGACGAATCCGGCCGGCCAGGAGGCACGGTGGTGATCTCCTCCATCGGCGGGATCGGGGGCATCGGGAAGACGTGGCTGGCCCTGCGCTGGGCGCACGAGAACATCGACCGCTTCCCCGACGGACAGTTGTTCGCCAACCTGCGGGGCTTCGATCCGATCGAGCAGCCGACGTCCCCGGTCACCGCTGTACGCGGCTTCCTGGAGGCACTCGGCGTCGATCCCCAGGGGATGCCGACAGACCTGGACGCGCAGGTGGGCCTTTACCGCAGTCTGGTGGCCGGACGGCGGATGCTGATCGTGCTGGACAACGTCCGCGACGCCGACCAGGCCGCCCCCCTGTTACCCGGCAGCCCCACCTGTACGGTCGTGGTGACCAGCCGCCATCAGCTGGCCGGAATGACCGCGGTCACTGGCACCCGGCCGGTGGCTCTGGACGCACTCGACGACGCCGAGGCCCACGAGTTGCTCCTCCACCGACTCGGCGCCGACCGGTTGGCGGCGGAACCGGAAGCCGTGGCCTACCTGCTGGCCTGTTGCGCGGGTCTACCGCTGGCTCTGGCCGTCCTCGCCGCCCGTGCCGTGCTCAGCCCGCAGTTGCCGCTGGCCGCACTCGCCGTCGAACTATGGGACACCACCGACCGGCTGGACGCGTGGGACTCCGGGGACCTGCGGACCAACCTGCGCGCCGTGTTCACCACGTCCTACCTCGGCCTCTCCGCGCAAGCCTCCGAGGTGTTCGGACTGCTGGGCCTGGCGCCGGGCCCGGACATCGGCCTCGGCGCCGTCGCCGCCCTGACCGGCCTCGCTCCCGCCCGAGTACGCGGACCGCTGCGAGAACTGGAAGGGATGTCGCTGATCCATCAGCACACTCCGGGCCGGTGGCGCATGCACGACCTGGTCCGCCTCTACGCCGCCGAACAAGCCGGCGAGGACCAGCCCGAGACCGCTCGGCAGGCCGCGCTTCGGCGGTTGGTCGATTTCCACCTGCACACCGCCTACGCCGCCGAACGGCTTCTCGCGCCGCATCGCACACCGATCAAGCTCGGCGATCCCGCTCCCGGATGGTGGCAGGGGCCGCCGGCCGACCACACCGCCGCCTGGACGTGGTTCGCCGACGAACACGCCTGTCTGCTGGCCACCCAACGCCTCGCCGCGAAGCACAACTGGCACGAGGCGGTATGGCAGCTTGCCTGGAGCCTGGACACCTTCCACTTCCGGCGCGGAACCCTTCAGGACCAGTTCGACGACTGGCTGGCGGGACTGGAAGCCGCTCGCCATCTCGACGATCCCGAGGCTCAGATGCTGGCTCACCGGGTCCTCGGCCACGCCTGCGCGCGGCTGGGCCGGCATGGCCCGGCCATGGATCACTTCCAGCAAGCGCTCACCCTCGCCCAGCGCACCGGGGACCTCGCCGCCCAGGCCCAGATCCATCAAGGTCTGGCGATGTCCTGGGCGCAGCGGGAGGATCTTCGGCAGGCTCTGGAGCACACCACCCAGGCCCTGCACCGCTATCGAGCCCTCGACGACCCCGTGCAGACGGCCGACGCGCTCAACGACATGGGCTGGTACGCGAGCAGGCTCGGACTGCACACCGAAGGCCTCGCCCACTGCGAAGCCGCCCTGGCCCTGTTCCGCCGCCACCGGCACCGCGACGGAGAAGCCAACACGCTCGACAGCCTGGGATACATCGCCCACCACACAGGTCGGTACGACCAAGCCCTGAGCTACTACAACGAAGCTCTCAGGTTGCTCCAAGAGATCGGCAACGCCTTCGACGAAGCCAACACCCTGGAACACCTCGGAGACGTCCACGCCACGATCGGTGACCAGCAGCAGGCCCGCAACGCGTGGTGCCAGGCGCTACGGCTCTACCGAACCCAGAACCGTGCTGAGGACGCCGACCGCGTTCAGCGCCGGTCGCCGGCCGTCTGAGCGTCGATCCGCGGTTCTGCCGCGCCTGGTCCTGACCAAAGGCGTGTCCGAGCAGGTCACCGTTGCGCGATTCCATGTCAAGCCGATGGACACGCCTTCCGCCATGCCATGACGACCCCGGACTCACCCGGCATCAGCGGGTACGGAGCATCCGGGGCTGTCTGGAGCTTCACTTCCTCGAAGCCAAGGCGTCGGGGAACGGCCGCGCTGGCAAGATTGGCCGCGTCGTGCCGAATTTCCAGCCACCTGACTCCGTCCAGCGCGAACCCCGCCGTGATCAGCGCGGCGACGGCCTCGGTGGCCAGGCCCCGGCCGGTCCAGTCCCCGCGCAGCCAATAACCGATCTCCAGGCCGCCTGGCCCGACCCTGCGCATCAGCCCGCAGCCGCCAACCACCAAGCCATCCACGGTGATGGCGTACTTGTACGCCTCGTCCCGCTCCCACTCCGAAAGAGCCGTGGTCACCAGCCCGGTCGCAACCTCGCGACTGTCTCCCACCGCAAGGCGTGACCAGGGGAGCAGATGATCGTAGGAGTCCCTGATCGCCTCAGTCAGCGCATCGATGTCCTTCTCCTGCCATCGGCGTAGTTCAAGGCGGTCGCAGGGAAGAATTTCGGCTGGACGTCGCATCACCGTTCCCGGGTGTGGTGTTCGAGCGCTACGCCGACGACGCAGTCGTGCACTGCTCCAGTCTGGAGCAGGCCGAACGGGCACTGACACTCCGGCCTTCGCCGCTGCGGTGGCTGGGCTACAGTGCGGCGCGCCGAGGGGCGACGAGGCGCTCTGCGGCGGCCGTGATGAACGCTGACACCGCGGCTTCGAACTCCGCCTCACGGATCTTGAGCTCGGCCTGGTCGGCCGCGCCGCGCAGCGCGTCCATGTGGGCGAATGCGGCGTCGGCGAGCGGCTCGGGCTGACCTGACACCAACCGCAGCCGGAAACGCGCGGTCTCGGCCAGGGCTCCCAGGCGGTCGGCCTCGATGCGCGCCTGATTGAGTTCGGCAGGATCCGACCGCCGCAGCCACGCGGCGACGACAGCGCGCTTGAGCTCGGTCACCGCGCCGGCGAACTCGCTGTAGGCGGCCAGACGTTCCTGGCGCAGCCGCTCCCCATGCGTGACCGCCTCAGTTCGCATGGCGGTCCGCTGCTGGAACAGGTAGGTGCTGAAGGACCCCAGCAGGGTCCCGAGGACGGCGATCAGGCCCCCAAGGACAGCGCTCACCCGCAAAGTGGACCATGTCCGGCGCCTGAGCCCAAGCCAGAGGTCAGCGAATCATGAAATCAAACTGCGCCATGCTCACCCAGCACCCCGCACCCTCGACCGTCCTGCGCATGCTCCGCGAGCATGACCAAAGACCACGGCGGCGTCGGCAACGGCCACGGCTGACAGCCGCCCTGCCGTACCGACGAGGGCGCCCGGCACGGGGAGTCGGCCACCCGGTGAGGGCTCAGATGCCGAGGTCGGCGTCGCGCGCCCGGGCGACGGCCTCCGCGCGGCCGGAGACGCCGAGTTTGGCGAAGATGTTCGACACATGGTTGCGGATCGTCTTCTCGCTGAGGAACAGGCGCTGTGCGATGGCGTGGTTGGTGAGCCCGGCGGCGACGAGGTCGAGCACCTCCCGTTCGCGGTCGGTCAACTCGGGCAGCGGGCGGGGACGTACGGTCTCGGCGGACAGGGCGGCCAGCACCCGGCTGCCGGCGGAGGAGCCGAAGACGACCTGGCCGGCCGCCACCGCCTGGAGCGATCGGATGATCTCGGTCGGCGGTGCCTCCTTGAGGAGGTAGCCGCGGGCTCCGGCCCGGACGGCCGCGATGATGGTCTCGTCGTCCGACAGCATGGTCAGGGCGAGCACGGCCACGGCGGGATGGCGGGCCCTGATACGGGCGGTCGCCTCCACGCCGCTCATCCCGGGCAGCTGCAGGTCCATCAGGATCACATCAGGGGCGTTCCGCTCGACCAGTTCGATGGCGGCCTCGGCGGTGGCGGCGACGCCGACGACCTCCACCTCGGGCAGGTCGCGGAACAGCGCCAGGAGTCCGTCGGCGAAGATCGGGTGGTCCTCGACCACGATGATGCGGATCATGGGGTCGCCAGGGGGAGCCGGATTGTCAGGTGGGTGCCCGTCCCGTCGCCGCTGCGCAGCTCGAAGGTGCCGCCCAGTTCCTCGGACCTGCGCCGCATGGAGGTCAGGCCGACCCCCTGCCCCGGGGTGGATCCGAGGGAGGAGAGCCCCACTCCGTCGTCGTCGATGTGCAGCTCCAGGGTGTCGCGGGCGCGTACGCGGACGGTGCAGTGGGAGGCCTTGGCGTGGCGTGCGGCGTTGGTCAGGGCTTCGGCGGCGATCCGGTAGGTGGCCAGCTCGATCGGCGCGGGCAGGTCCGGCAGGTCGGCCTCCACCTCGACGGCCAGGTGGCCGGCGAACCCCTTTCCCAGCTCGGCGAGCGCGCCCGCGAGCCCGAGGTCGTCCAGAGGGGGTGGCGGCAGGTCGTTGACGATGGCCCGGATGTTGCCGACGGTGGCCCGGATCCGGGCGGACAGGTCGTCCATGATCTCCTTGGCCTTTCCGGGATCGGTGTCCACCAGGCGCCGCCCGCGATCCATCTGCAGGGCGAGGGCGGCGAGAGTGGGGCCCACCCCGTCGTGCAACTCGTACCGCAGCCGGTCGCGCTCCTCCTGCCGGGCGGCCAGCAGCCGGGCGTGTGAGCGTTCCAGGTCGGCGCCGAGATGATGGGCGTGGACGGCCACCGCCACATGGGGGGCCAGCTCCGCCAGCAACGCCCGGTCCCTGGGGCGCAGCCGCTCGCCGACCACCAGCGTGCCGACGTCGTGGCCCCGGTGGTGCAGAGGGACACGCTCAGCGACCGCGCCGCGGGCGCCCCAGGAGGCCACGACCGTTCCCTGCTCCTCGACCGCCACGTACGGCACCCGCAGGACGCGGCCGACCTCGGCGGCCATCCGCTCCAGCAGGTCTCCGGGGGCGCCCGCGTCCGACAGCCGCGCCCCCAGACGGCGCAGCGCCCTTGCCGGGTCGTCCCGGTCGCCGTAGACCAGACGGTTGGCGGCCGCGCCGGCCCGCAAGTACAGCGGATGCACCGCGAGCGCCACCAGGACCGCCGACGCTCCGGCTCCCAGGACACCACCCAGCGTGAAGGCGATCAGCGCGTAGCCCGCCAGCAGCAGCACGCTCACGGCGCTGAAGGCCAGCGCGCGCGACAGCAGCAGGTCGAGATCCCACAGTCGGTGGGCCACCACGGCCACGGCCACCCCGGCCGGCAGCGGCACGCAGGCCAGGGCGACGATCGGCGCCCCCCAGGGGACCATCAGGGCCAAGCCGAGCATGCTCACCGTCAACAGGGCCCCGGCCACAACCCATTGCAACCGACGGCGCATCTGCTCATCGGATCGCCGGTAGCGCACCACCAGCGAGGCGAGGGCCGCCATCACGGCGATGAGCGAGCACACGGTCCCGGCCACGCGGACCGCCGGAGGGACTCCGGTCAGGTGCGCGAAGACTCCCTTGTAGCCAGGGGGATACATCCGGCCGACCTCGCCCATCAGGGTCACCGGCTGGAGAATCCAGTCGAGCGTGGCCACGGCGATCCCGGCGACGGCGGCCGCCAACGCCGGCCGCCATCGAGGCGAGGGCAGCCGCCCATCAGGAAAGAGCAGCAACAGGACGGTCGGCACAGCGAGGTAGGCCGGCACCCAGACCCAGTTCGACACCCACATCGCCCAGTCGTCGCCGGGCAGCCCGCCGTCGTTGATACCCAGCAGCCCGTACGCCCCGAGGGCGACGCCCATGGCCTGGGCCGCACCGACGACGACCATGAGCCACCCGACCCGGCTCGCCGGCCGCTGCGCCACCACGAGCACGCCGGGCACGCCGAACGCCAGGCCGGCCACGCATCGGAAGGCGTCGAAACGCTCCACTATTCCCGTCACGCCGATATGCCGCAGCCGGGGCTCGACGATGAGCGCCATCGCCACCAGGAGCACCAACACGGTCACCGGGACGATCACGCGCCAGGCCGTTCTGTCCGCCACGAAGGTGATGGTGCCATCCGCGAGTCCCGACGTCACGGGACGAGATGTCCCGTCGACGTCGGGACCGGCGCCTCACGACGCCCGATCGTCCCGGCCTGGATGCTCGAAGAACCGCCACCGAGACACCTCCTCCGGGGGGTCGTCGCGGCGGCCCGCGCACGACGGGCCGCCTGAACCGTCCGTGCCCGCCGTTCCCGAGTCGCTGGACGAACCGTCCGTGTTCGTACACGGCCGTCCTCCGCCGGGATCCGACCCTTCGAGGAGAACCCATGTCATCGGTACCGTCCCCTTCCCTGACCCCGCCGGCCACGTCCGCGTCCGCCGGCCGCCCCTTCGCCCGCGCCGTCGTCGCCACCGTCGGCATCCTGCTCGTCATGGACGTGGCGGGCGCGCTGATATCGCTGTCGGCCGGGCTCAACCCCACCTTCCTGGACGCCCTCGGGCCGCAGGCGCGGCTGTCGGCGCCGATCCCGATGATGATCGCCCAGGTGGTCCTCGCCTTCGCCGTGAGCCGGCGGCGCCGCTCCGTCGCCGCTCCGGCCGCCGTCCTGCTGATGATCGCCGGGATCCTGGCTTTCCTGTCCGGGTTCTCCGACGGCGGCTACGCCGCCGACCTCACCGCCGCCCAGAGGGTGTTCCAGGTCGCGCTCGTCGCGGGACATCTGGCCATGGGCGTGTTCGCCGGGCTCCGCCTGGTCACGCTCCTGCGCAGGTGAGATTCGCGGATTCGTCGAACTGGAGGTCGTCGGTGACGACGGCCGTGCCCGCGAGGTCGGTACGCACAAGCAGCGGATGCTGCTGAGCATCCTGGTGCTCGCCGACGGGTGGCCGGTGCCCGCGGCAACCTTGATCGACAGGATCTGGGGCGACACCCCGCCCGCCGAAGCGCTCGGAGCGCTTCAGGTGTATGTGTCCAACCTGCGCCGGGCGCTGGAGCCGGGGCGCCGCCCCCGCGCACAGAGCCGCGTGCTGACGTTCGGTCCGGCCGGATATCGGCTCGCCGTCGACCCGCGGGATCTGGATGTCACCCGGTTCCTCGACCTGGTCACCGAGGCCGAGCAGGCCGCCGATCCGGCCGAGGTGGAACGGGCCGCGACCCGGGCCCTGCGGCTGTGGCGGGGCGAGCCGTACGCCGACCTGGCCGGGCACGAGTACCTCACCGCGACCCTGGCCCACCTCACGGAGGCCAGGGTGCGGGTCCGCGAGCTGCGGGTGTCGGCCGTCATCGGCCAGAACCGCCATCACGAGGTGGTGGGGGAACTGGAGGCGTTGACGCACGAGCATCCGCTGCGGGAGCGGCTGTGGGCGCTGCGGGCGCTGGCGCTGTACCGGTGCGGGCGGCAGGGCGAGGCCCTGGACGCGCTGCGCTCGGCACGCCGGATCCTGACCGATGAGCTCGGCATCGACCCCTGCGACGAGCTGCGCGACCTGGAGCGCGACATCCTCCGCCAGGCGTCCCACCTGCGGCCGGACCGTACTCGCCCCACGCTCGGCCTCGCGACGGTCCCCGCGCGGGAGGGGGCGCGGGGCACGGGCCCCCAGGGGGCGGGCGCGAGCGGACGCGTGATGGCGGGCCGGCGTGAGGAACTCGCCGCGCTGGATCACCTGTTGGAGAAGGTGTCGCTGGGGCGGCCGGGGTTCGCCCTGATCACCGGGGAGCAGGGGATCGGCAAGACCCGCCTCGCCGAGGAGGTGGCCGTCCGGGCGCGTGAGCGCGGCCACCGGGTGGCGATCGCGCGCTGCCCGGCGGCCGCGAGCCCCGCGTTCTGGGCCTGGACGCACCTGCTGGGCCGGCTCACCACGGGGGCCGGTCCGGAGGAGACGGAATTCCGCATGTACGAGAGCACCGCGCGGCTGCTCGCCGCCACCGCGAGCGAGCGTCCCGTGCTGGTGGTCCTGGACGATCTGCACTGGGCCGACCCCTCCTCGCTGCGCCTGTTGAGCCACCTGGCGCAGACCTTCACCGGCGGTCGCGTGGCGGTCGTCGGCACGGCACGCGACTGTACGACCTCCGCCGGAGCGCTCAGCGACGCCTTCGAGGCGTTGGCACGGCGCCGGGCCGTGCGGCTGCCGCTGGCCGGCCTCACCCTGCCCGAACTGGCCCAACTGGTCCCCGCCGACACACCAGAAGATGTGCGATCCCTGCACGAGCGCACCGGCGGCAACCCCTTCTTCGCCAAGGAACTCGTCGACCACCGGGCCGTCGGCTCCGCCCGCGCGCTCCCGCCCGGGGTGCGCGACGTGGCGCTCGGCCGGATCAGGCGCCTGCCCCGGCTCACCGCCGACTTACTGCGCCTCGCCGCGACGACCGGCGGGGAGTTCGACCTGGCACAGGTCGCCCGGGTCGCCGGGTTGTCCCTCGGCGCGGCACTCGACCGGCTGGAACCCGCCATGGCCGCCGCCCTCATCGCCGAACGATCCCCCGGGCGCTTCGGCTTCGCCCACGCCGTGGTTCGGGAAACGCTGACGGAAGGCATGTCGTCCCTACGCCGGGCCCGCCTGAACGCCGAACTCGCCCAGGCGATCAGCACACGGAAGAACACGATCACCTCCAACGGGACCACCTCGGCCGGCCACCCCCGCCACCCGGCCGCGCTCGCGACGAACGTCCCACGTGCCGCGACCCGCCGGCTCGACCTGGGATCGCGATACCACTGCCGGCGCCCCGGGGGGCCGGGCTGACAGTAGGCTGGCCGTCATGGAGATCATCAAGGGTGCGGGAGAGTGGGCGCAGCCCGCCGCCGGAGGCGCCAACGACTGGACCGAGCAGCTCAGGGTGCCCGAGCTGTCCGTCGGGACGTACTGCATCCCGGCGGGCGGGGTCGACAACCAGAGTCCCCACACCGAGGACGAGATCTACGTGGTGACCGCGGGGCGAGCCCGGATCGTGGCGTCGAGCGGTGAGGCGGAGGTCGGCCCCGGCGCGGTGATCTTCGTCCCGGCAGGTGAGGAGCACCGCTTCGTGGACATCTCCGAGAATCTGGCACTGCTGGTCGTGTTCGGCCCGGCCTACGGCTCCCGAGCCTGATATGCCGTCGCGCTGCGAGCGAGGCGCACTGGATGGGAATGCTTTCAAGATCATTTAAGAGTGGTCAAGGGATGTCTCGTCCGCGAATCCGCGTCGCCGCCTACGTGATCCGTTACCGATCCGCCCCGGAGCTCCTTGTCTTCGATCACGTCGGTATGCCCGACGCCGGCACTCAAGTGCCGGCGGGAGGGGTCCTGCCACATGAAAGCCTGGAACGGGCCGTCCTGCGAGAAGTCGCAGAGGAGACCGGCTTGACCGAAGTCTCCGTCGTCCGACCCATTGCGGTGGACGACAGTCCTCACCCCGATACCGGGCAACCGCGGCGGACGACGTTCTTCCAGCTCACGGTCCACACAGATGGCGCCGACGCATGGCACCACCATGTTCGCGGTGACGGCGAGGACGCCGGTCTTGAGTTCGCGTGCCGCTTCGTCCCGATGCCGCTGGTAGTGCGGTTGGCCGACGCTCAGGACGCGTGGCTGAGTCGCGTCGATTGACGATGGGGCGGTGGGCGGCGGTCGTCGTGTGCTCAAGGGCCGGGTGCTCGTAGGGAGGCGACGCCTCACACATGGCCGTCGGCGGCCGGGCGCTGGTCTTTGACCTCCTCGCGATGGTGGACGAACAGGTTCTCGCCGGAGGCGCGGGCGATGGGCGCTGAGCCGGCGTAAGCCTGCAGAGCGCGGGCGTCGGCGAAGCGGCGTCGACTTCTCCACGGGTGTGCGTCGATCAGGATGTCGACGGGAGCGACCGACCGGACCCGGCACCCCTACCCGTAGTACTTCAGAGCTACGCGAGAAGTGCAATCCCTGGCAGGACGCCGACCACGAGGGGTGATCCATAGCTTCGGTACCCGAGGCAAGAGATCCACTACGGAAGGACCATCCCCCATGGTGCCCAACCTGCGCGGGAGTCGCCTGCGCCGTACGCTGCTGGCCGCGTTCGTCGCCGGGGCGGTGGCGGTGCCGGTGTCGGGTGCGGCCTGTTCCGCGGCTGTTCCCGCCCCTGCCCCCGCCGTCTCCGCCGCCTCGGTTCCGTTGCGGGTGGTGACGTTCGCGGCGTTGGCCGGTCGGTACGCGGCCGGGCGTGCGGCCATTCGGGCGGCCGAGCGGGTGGCCGCCGGTCACGGTGACCGGTGGCGGGCCGCGATGCTGCGGGGCATGGCCGATCCGGGGCGGCAGTTCCTGTCCTTCGACGGTCGTGACGGGGGGCGTGCGGTCGAGGTCTACGGTGACCTGTCGGTGGCGGAGCGGGTCGCCGTGCTGGTTCCCGGCTCCGACACCAATCTCGACAAGTACGGGCTGCTGCGTGGTGGTGCGTTGCGGCTGCTGCGCGAGCTCGGTGAGGGGTCGGCGGTGATCGCGTGGCTGGGGTATCGCACGCCCAGCACGGTGAGTCTTCAGGCGTTGACGTCGGGTCGTGCGGAGGAGGCGGCCCCGGGGCTGCGTGGGTTCGTGCGGGAGTTGCGGGCGGCCCGGCCCGGCGCGCGGGTGTCGTTGCTGTGTCACTCCTACGGGAGTGTGGTCTGCGGCCGGGCGGCGCCGGGGTTGGATGTGGCGGACATCGTCGTGTACGGCAGTGCCGGGATGGGGGTCGGCAGTGTCGCCGCGTTGGGTACGCGGGCGAGCGTGTGGGCCGGTCGGGGGGCCGGGGACTGGATCGCGGGTGTGCCGCATGTCCGGGTGGGGCTCGGCTTCGTCACGGTCGGGTTGGGGGCCGATCCGGTGTCCGCGGAGTTCGGTGCGCGGGTGTTCGCGGCGGGTGACGGGGGGCACAGCGACTACCTGAGGGCGGGGTCGCCGGCGCTGGTGAACATCGCCAGGATCGTGCGCGGGCAGCTCCCGCCGGGGGTGGGTCATGCCGCGTGACCTGGTCGTGTGGAGGGGCACGGTTTCTGCCGGGCGTGGCCGTGCGGTGGAGCTGCTACGCGGTCTGGTCGCGGGGATCGACGCGGTGACTCCCGCCGGGCGCGACCGTGCGGTGGACGCGCTGCGTGGCCTGGCCATCGGTGGTGTGGTGGTGGGCCATTGGCTGGTGACCGGCCTGGTGGTCGACAGTGGCGCGGTGCACGGGGCGAGCCCGCTGCAGTACCTGCCCCAGCTTGCTCCGCTGTCCTGGGCGTTCCAGACGCTGGCGGTGTTCTTCCTGGTGGGCGGGCGGACCGGGGCGAGTGGGTACGCCTCGGCCCGCGGTCGAGGGGTGAGTTATGGACGGTGGCTGGGTGGGCGGCTGACCCGCCTGTCGCGACCGGTCACGGCCGTGCTGGTGGTCTGGAGCGTGGCGGCGGTGGCGATGCTCGCCTCCGGGGCCGGTCTGGAGACCGTGCGGGTGCTCGTCAAGCTGGTGTACTCCCCGTTGTGGTTCCTGCTGGTCTTCGCGGTGTTGACGGCGGTGACCCCGCTGGCGGTCCGGTTGCACCCGCTGTGGCCACTCGCCGTCGTCGCGCTGGTGGACCTGGCCCGGTTCGGGCTGGGCGGGCCCGCCTGGCTTGGCTGGATCAATGTCGTGGCGGGGTGGCTGGTGCCATACTGCCTGGGCGCGGCCTGGGCACGGAACGACCTGCACGAGCGCGGCGACCTGCGTGGTCTGCCCGGTCGAGGAGCGCTGCGCGACCCGCACAGGCTGCACAGGCTGCGCGGGCCGCGGGGTCGCGGGGCCGGATGGGCGCTACTCCTCGGCGGCGCCGCGGCCACCTCCGCGCTCGTCCTGTGGGCGGGCTATCCGGCCGCGATGGTCGGGGTGCCCGGCGCCGCCGTCTCCAACCTCGACCCGCCCACCCTCACCGCCGTCACCTTCGGGCTGGCCCAGTGCGGTGCGGCGCTGCTGCTGGCCGGGCCGCTGCGGAGGACGCTGCGCCGCCCCGCCGTCTGGGCGGCAGTGGCCATGGTCAACCTGTCCGCGATGACGATCTTCCTCTGGCACCAGACCGCCATGATGGCGGTGACCGCGCTCGGCCTGCTCGCGGACAGGCCCCTGCCCGGCCTGCACACCGTCCCCGACGGCTACGGCTGGCTGCTCGCCCGGCTGGCCTGGCTACCGGCCTTCATGCTGGCCCTGCTGGTGTGCTGGGCCGCGTTCCACGCCCACGAGCGTGGGCGTCCCGGCGGCGCCGAAAGCGAGAGTCGGCCCGCCCGGGAGCTGGGGGTGCGGCGTGCCTAGGGTGATTCCCGTGCAAAAGGAGGAGACGGGCGCCAAGACGCGGCTGGTGGCGGCATTGCGGGCGGTGCCGCGTAACCTGCGCGACGACCTGTGGACGACGGCGAACGACCCGCTACCGCGTACGCAGCGGCCCAGCTGGCTGGATTGGATGCCGGCGTTCGTGATGCTGCTGGTGATGACCGCGGCGTCCATCGTCATCCCGGCCGTCAATCAGCTCGGCTCGCTCTACGGGCTGGACACGTCGTACGCCGTGCTGCTCGGAGGGCTCCAGGGGGTGGCGCTCGTCCTCGCGCTCTTCCGGCCGGTGCCGGCGTGGTGGGCGGTGACCATCGCCATGGTCATCATCGCGGTGGTCGCGGAGCCGCGCACCCCGGACGGGTTGTTCCCATGGACCGGCCCCGGGCTCGCACTGCAGGCCGGGGTGCTGCTCCTGCTGGCCTTGAGGGTCCGCCCCCGGGCCGCGGTAGAGGCGCTGACGATCAGTATTCTGGCGGGACTGGCCTGCGGCGCGTTCGTGTCCGGGCCGCACAACGACGACGCCGGTGTCGCCGCCGCGATCCTCACCGCCGTGGTGGTGGTCGGCGCCGCGCTGCGCGGCAGCCGGGTGGCCCGTACGGAACTGGTCATCCAGGAGGAGCTCACCGCCGAGGAGCGGGCCCGGCGCACCCTGCTGGAGGAGCGCAACCGGATCGCCCGCGAACTGCACGATGTGCTCGCCCACCACATGTCGTTGATCTCCATCCAGGCGCAGGTCGCTCCGCACCTGGTCGAGGACCCGCCCGAGGAGTTGAAGGAGAACCTCGCGGGGATCCGTGAGAACGCGGTGGAGGCGCTGACCGAGCTGCGCCGGGTGCTGGGTGTGCTGCGGTCGGAGGACCCCCAGTCGGAGGGGGCGCGGCACACCCCGCAGCCCACCCTCGACCGGCTGGACGAGCTGGTCGGCAATGTGCGCGACGCCGGGCAGACGGTCACCACCCGGACCACCGGTGAAGCGCGTCCGCTGTCACCGGGCGTCGAGTTGTCGGCGTTCCGCATCGTTCAGGAGGCGCTCAGCAACGTGATGCGGCATGCGTCCGGAACGGAGGCACGGGTGGAGATCGGGTACCAGCCGGACGCTCTCACCATCCGGGTCACCAACACCGCGCCGGACGAGCCCGCGCCGTCCTCCACGGTCGCCGGACACGGACTGTTGGGCATGCGTGAACGCACGGCCATGCTGGGCGGCGAACTGGCCGTCGGCCCCACACCCGACGGAGGCTACGAGGTGACCGCGATTATGCCCGCCACCCCTTCCAAACTGCCCGCCGACCCCGGTTGAGGACTCCCCATGAGGAACATCCGCGTACTGATCGCCGACGACCAGATAATGGTCCGCCAAGGCTTCACGGTGCTGCTCAACGCCGAACCCGGCATCGAGGTCGTCGGCCAGGCCGTGGACGGCCTCGACGCCGTCACCAAGGTCGCCGAACTCGCGCCCGACGTCGTCCTGATGGACATCCGGATGCCTCGACTCGGCGGCATCGAGGCGACCCGCCGCATCACGGAGCCGGCCGGCACCGCCGTCAAGGTCCTCGTCCTGACCACCTTCGACCTCGACGAGTACGTGTACGAGGCGCTGCGCGCGGGGGCGTCCGGTTTCCTGCTGAAGGACGCCTCGGCCGCGGACCTCGCCCAGGCGGTACGGGTGGTGGCGGCAGGCGACGCCCTGCTCGCCCCGAACATCACCAAGCGCCTCATCGCCGAGTTCTCGCGGATGACCGGTGCCCCCCGCGCCCCGCTCAAGGAGCGCGTCGGCGACCTGACGGAACGCGAGTCCGAGGTGTTGTCCCTGATCGCGCAGGGCATGTCCAACGCGGAGATCGCTGAGCGGCTGGTGGTGGCGGAACAGACCGTGAAGACACACGTGAGCCGCATCCTGGTCAAACTGGGCCTACGTGACCGGACCCAGGCCGCGGTCTTCGCGTACGAGACGGGGCTGGTGCGCCCGTCCGGACAGTAGGCCGCCCGCGACCCCTTATCGCCGAAGCGGGCCGGGTGCCCCTGCTCAAGGGGATCCGCTCGCGGCGGCGTCGCGGGCGAGTTGGGCGGCGCGGGTGGTCAGGTAGTCACGTTCGGGGACGCTGGTCGTCCGGCCGGCCGCCGCGCGGTAGTCCTCGACGGCGGCTCGGCGGTCGCCGGCCATCTCCAGTAGGTGGGCCCGTGCGGCGTAGAAGCGGTGGTTCCCCGTGAGGCGGCCGTCGCCGTCGAGTGCCCTGAGCATGTCGAGGCCGGTCGCGGCGCCGTGCACCATGGCGGCGGCGACGGCGCGGTTGAGCGTGACCACGGGGTTGTCGGACATCCGCTCCAGCAGGCCGTACAGTGCCAGGATCTGCGGCCAGTCGGTCTCCTCGGCCGTCGTCGCCTCGTCGTGGAGCGCGGCGATCGCCGCCTGCAGCTGGTACGGCCCGACGGCGCCCCTGGCCAGAGTGCGGGTGACGAGCGCGATCCCCTCGGCGATGGCCTGGCCGTCCCAGAGGCTCCGGTCCTGTTCTGTGAGCGGGATCGGGGTGCCTGCCGCGTCGGCCCGCGCGGGGCGCCGGGCGTCGGTGAGCAGCATCAGCGCGAGAAGGCCGGCCACCTCGCAGTCGTCGGGGAGGAGGTGGTGGGCCATCCTGGCCAGCCGGATGGCTTCGCGGGACAGCTCCACGCGGTGCAGGTCGGGACCGACGCTGCTGGCGTAGCCCTCGTTGAAGATCAGGTACAGCACGTGCAGTACCGAGCCGAGCCGCTTCGCCCGGTCCTGGGGGTCCGGCATCCGGAACGGGACGCCGGACGCCTTGATGCGCTGCTTGGCCCGGCTGATCCGCTGGGCCATCGTCGCCTCGGGCACCATGAACGCCTTGGCGATCTCGGCGGTGGTGAGGCCGCCCACGGACCTGAGAGTGAGGGCGATCGCGGAGGCCGAGGTCAGCGCGGGATGGCAGCACAGGAACAACATGATCAGTGTGTCGTCCCGTTCCGCCTCGCGTGCGTCCTCGGCCGGTGGGGCCGTACGCCGTTCCGGGGGAGCCTGTGCGGCCACCAGTTCCTCCCGGCGGCGGCGCGCCTGCTCGTTGCGCACCTGATCGGCCATCCGGCGGTGGGCTACCTGGATGAGCCAGCCCCGTGGATTGTCGGGAACGCCTTGTTCCGGCCACTGGGCCACGGCGTCCAGCATGGACTCCTGTACGGCGTCCTCGGCGGCGTCGAAGTCCCCGAAACGGCGGGTGAGCACACCGACGACCTGCGGCGCCAGTTCGCGCAGCAGGTCGTCGACGCTGGGGCCAGCCAGGGGTCACAGCTCCTCAGGCGGGCCCGACATCACCTGGCGGACCTCGATCGGCATGTTCAGCGGCTTGCCGCCGGGGCCGGGCGCGGCCGAGACGTACGCGGCGAGGTCGACCGCCCGCTCCGGGCTCTCGCAGTCGACGATCCAGTAGCCGACCAGGAACTCCTTCGTCTCGGGGAAGGGGCCGTCGGTGACCACGGGGGCGCTGCCGCCGGCCCGCACGATTCTGGCCTGGTCCGGACCCGCCAGTCCCTGGGCGTCCACGAACACGCCGTCCGCGACGAACTTGCTGTTCGTGGCGTGCATGAACTCGATGTGGGCCTTGACGTCCTCCGGGGGCCAGGTGTGGATCGGCGGAAGGTCGGTCTGCTCGCTGAACTGCATCAGCAGCATGTATTTCATGTCTCGCTCCTTACGTTCCTCGACGCTTTCACCCACAGGTCGAAGCACGTGGTCCCATTCTCGACATCCCGGCGGCCATTCGGAAAAGAAAATTCAGATCGGTCGGGTCCGCTCGTCGTATGCGCAGGTGAGAGGGTATACGCGCATCAAAAAGAACGGTCAGTGCTCGTCCGCGACGGTCCTCGCGACGAGGAACCGCATGCCGAGCACGTCCTCGGAGAGGGCGACACCGGTGATCTTCTCGGCCAGGGCGAACGCGCACGCGATCGGAGGATCGGACATGTGACGCCCCAGGCCGACCTGCTTCATCACGGCCTTCCACCGCTCGGGGTCGGCGCCCTTCCGACCCCGTCGCGCCAACGGCGTAAACCGCAGGACCACCTCGTCGTCGACCGAATGGACGAAGCCGTCCGCGGCGCCGTCATGCCGGTTGATCGACACGAGAAGCGCCCTTCCAGGTGGGGGTCCGCGTTCAGCGGGGGTTGAGCGGAGCTTGAGTGCGCCGGGTCACGATCCAGGTCGTTGGCAGCCGGCTACGAAAGGGGAACCGGAATGGGTGCTTCCAAGGCGCTCGACTTCGATCTCGAGAATCTGCCGATGGACGTGTTCGAACTGGCCGACAGCGGTCTCACGATCGAGTCGCTGACGGCCGGACACGGCCTGGTCGAGGGCGGAGCCTCCGGGTGCGCTCTCTGCTCGTGCAGCATCGCGTGCAGCAGCAGTAGCAGCAGCTGAGCGTGGGTGCCGCCGGGGAGATCCGGCGGCACCGTTCACGCCGTGCGGCACCGTGACGCCGTGCGGGGCCGTTCCCGCGGTCGGGGCACGCGGGCGGGCATGAGCGGAGAGGCCTGGCGGAACACGATGAGCATCGATTTGAGGCTGTCCGATGGCGTACGGGTGGAACCGTCGCTGGTGATACGGACGGCGGGATTGCCGGCGTCGGTCCTGACCCGGCTGCGGTCCACGGGGCTGTCCACGCGGATTGAGCGGTTCATCCGGTTGAGGAGAGTGACCGCGAGCGAGGGCGAGGCACTCGCGGCGGCGTTGTACGAGATCATCGGCGCACCGCTGGACGGCGACCTGAAACCCCGGCTGGTCGGCCTGCGCCGGGCGCTGCACCGGGGGCGCAGGCCCGGGGCCGGTGAATGGAACGAGAGCGTGGCGGCGTGTCTGCCGGAGGACGTGGGCCGGAGGGTGACCACGTGGCTGGCGACTCTGGACGAGAGCGAACGGCTCAGAGCCGGACTGCCTGACGTGCTGGCGGCCGAGGCGGTGGACGCGATGGCCGTGATCAGGGATGCCGCCGCCAGCCCCGCGTTCCGCCGGGCGTTGTCGCAGGCCAGCCCGGCGCTGTTCGGGGAACTGACCAAGTGGCTGGCGGACGGGAACGATCGTCCGCGCCGGCAGTCGTTGGTCCGCCTGGCCAAGTACGTGGCGCGGGCGGCCGCCAGGACCAGCCCGTACAGCACCTTCACCGTCAGCGGCGCGGCCGGCTGGGCGGCGGATGACGCGCCGCTGCGGTTCGAGGGGCCGGCCGAGGTCAGCGGCGTGCTGGAACTCAGCGCTCTCGTGACTCAGGGCTTCGGCCGGGTGGTGGGGGCCGATGCCGCGCTCGCGGCCTCGCTGCGGCTGCGTGTCAACCCGAGCGTCACCGTGACGGGGGAGACGCTGAGCTTCGTCGGCCGTCCACCGGACGAGCCGATCGTGACGCTGCCGGTCACCCCGGCCATCGAGGCGTGCCTCGCCGCCGTCGCGGAGAATCCCCGATGGACGTTGACCGGCCTCCGCGACCACCTGACCACCCGGCACGGGGCGGGCGAGCGGGTCGAGCGGTTCCTCGCCGGGCTGGTACGGGCGGGCCTGCTGGAACAGCAGTCGCCGGTGCCCGACCTCTCCGGGGACCCGCTCGGCGAGTGGAGCGGCTGGCTGGCCGCGCGGGCCGACGTCCGGGCCGACGTCCGGAACGACGTCGTCGGCCTCGTGGACCGGGCCAGGGCGGAACTGCGCCGGCCCGTCCCGGTGCACGACGTCGTGGGACACGACGACCGGCAGCGCGCACTGCGGCGGACAGTGGGCGACCTCGCGGTTCGCACGGGCATGATCGACGATCCCGGCGTCGAACCCGATAAGCACATATTTCATGAGAATGCTGTCTACGTCGGGCCTCGGGTGACGTGCTCGTTACCGCGCTGGCGGCCGGCACTGGAGGACCTGGACGCCGTACGGCGTTGGCTCGCCGTCTTCGACGGCATGTTGCCGTTGCGGGTCGCCCTGGGGGCGTTCTGCGAGGAGCGGTTCGGCCCGGGCGCGCGGGTGCCCCTCCTGACCTTCCACCGGGTGGTCCAGGAAGAGATGGCCGCGCGGGACGGCGTGGACCTCGGCGCGGGTGTGCGGGACGGCGTGGACCTCGGCGGGGCCGCGTGGGACCTGCGTCGCCTGCTCCAGAACGCGTCTCCCCGTACGGCGGTGCGGGCGGAGGGGCGCCTGCCGCGGCTCCGGGAACTGGACCGGCTCCGGCGCGAGGCTCTACGGGTGATCAACGGAGCGCCGGACGCGGACGGGGTCGTCCGCGTCGATCCGGCGGCGATGGCCGGTGCCGCCGGATCCTGGCCGGAATGGATCGAGCCCACCCGGTCGCTCGCCTGCTACCTCCAGATCGTCCGGGCGGAGCACCCGCTGCGGCTGGTGCTCAACGTGGCCTACTCCGGGTACGGCAGGGGCCGTACCCGGTTGACGCACCTGCTCGAGCAGGCGGGCGGCGCCGTGCCGTCCGAGGGCGGCTGGAGTGCGGAGCAGCCGGTTCCCGCCGAGCTGGGCGGGCTGTTCGGCACTCCGCTCAACGTGCGCCGGGCCGGACTGCCGTACGAGATCGACTATCCGTTCACGGTCAGCGCCCGGCCCGAGGCCGAACGCGTGGCGCCGGGCGAGCTCACGGTGGCGCACGACCCGCTGACCGGCCTGGCGCGGTTGTTCTCCGACAGGCTGAATGCCGAGGTGCGGCCGCTGCACGTCGGCATGATGACCGAGGCGCTGCTGCCGCCGCTCGCCCGGTTGCTCGCACTCGGCTTCGGCGGGAGTTATTACCTCCACCCCAGCGTCTCGCCGCTGGCTGACGGGGCGGAGGCGCCGTCCGGCCCGGTCATCGCCCTCCCGCGCGTGGAGATCGGCCGTCTGGTGGTACGCCGGGCACGGTGGACGGCGCCGATCGAACAGGTTCCGGCGCGGGGCAAGGGTGAGTCCGACGCCGGCCATCTGCTGAGGATGGCGCAGTGGCTCGCGGACCATCGGATTCCGGCACGGTGCTTCGTACGGGTTCAGGAGCACGGCGGGGCCAGTGCGGCGTGGTATCTCGACCGGTCGCGCAAGCCGTTCTACGTGGACTTCACCAACTGGTTGCTGGTGACGGTGTTCGAGCGCGCGGTGGCCGGAGCGGCCGGTGCCGTGATCTTCGAGGAGGCGTTGCCGGTGCCGGAGGACGCCGTCGGCGGCGATCCCGCCGACCCCAGCGTCTCGGAGTTCCTGCTGGAGATCTCGGAGCGGGGGGATCGCCGTGCGGCCTGAACGGGACTGGATCAGCGCGCACGCCTTCTACCAGGGAGACCTGGACCGCCTCCTGGTGGACCTGATCGATCCGCTGATCACGGAACTCGTGGCGGACGGCCTGGTCGAACAGTGGTTCTTCCTGCGTTACTGGGACGGCGGGCCGCACGTACGCGTTCGGGTGCTGCCCACTCCCGGCCGCGCCCGCTCGGACATCGAGGGACTGCTGACCGCCCGCTTCGACACGTACGTCCGGGTGCACCCCTCGTCGGAGCGCATCGGTCAGGCGGACTACGGCCGGCTCGCGCGGGCTCTGGCCGAATGGGAGGGGCTGTCGTCGTACTCGCCGCGCCTGTGGCCCACCGACACGCTCGGGTTCGTGCCGTACCGGCGGGAACACCGGCGGTACGGCGACGGAGCCTCGATGGAGGCCGTGGAGCGGCACTTCACGGAGTCCAGCGCGATCGCGATGTCGGTGCTGCGGAGGGAGGCGTCGCCCGCCCGGCGCGCCACGGCGGCGTTCGCGATGATCCTGCTCGCGTGGTTCGCGTGCCGGCCCGATCCCGCTGACGTCGCCGAATTCGCCGTCCCTGCCTTCGGACGCGCCGGAGGTGGCAGAGGCGGCACGGACGTGCGCGCCTTCGTGCAGGCGGGCCACGCGGAAGCCGTCGCGAAGCCGGAGGAAACGGAAGCCTTCGTGCAGGCGAGGGACGCGGCGGCCTTCGTGCGGGCGAGTGGCCTCGGGGAGGCGGGCGAAACGAGAGCCGCCGGGACGCTGGGGGAGGTGGGGTGGCGGCCGGACGCGGCTTTCGAGGCACGGCGCGGTCCGCTTCTCAGCCTGGCGCGGGACATGGCCCGGCTGGCCCGGCACGCGCCGGAGCTGGCGGACGGTGGGTCGCTCGCCTCCTGGTCCCGGTCGGTCCGGACCCTCACCGACGTGCTCGAGGCGCAGATCGCCGCACGCGCGTTCGTCCCCCCGGAGCGCGGATGGGAGGGATCCGGGGAGGTCACGGCCGAGATCCCCCGCGTACGTGCGGTCGCGGTGACGGACATCTGCGCCCATCTGGTGTGCAACCGGCTCGGCGTCTCACCGGCCGAGGAAGCCGCCGTACGGGGCATGGCCGCCCGCGCCGTCGCGGCGCTCGCCGGAGAGACGGGGGCGGCCGAGAGAACAGAACCAGCCGAGGAGGCGGGGTTCGCTGGGAGGAGCGAACTCGCCGGAGAGACGGGGTCCGCCGGGATGACAGAACGCGCCGTGGACGTGGAGCTCAGTGTGGGCGACGCGGCCGTTCGAGGTGATGGAGTGCCGCGATGAGCTGGGAGAGCTTCCACATCCACTATCACGGCGTCCAGGACGACCTGATCCTGGACGGCGTGCGCCCGCTCCTCGCCCGGCTTCGCGGGCAGGTCGAAGGCGCCTTCTACGTGCGGCACTGGAAGCGCGGACCGCATGTGCGGGTCAACGTACACGCCGACGCGCGGACCGTGGACCGCCTGGTGTGGCCGGCCGTACAGGAGGTGATCGGCGGCTTCCTGAAGAGACACCCGTCCACGGCCCGGCTCGTCCCCGAGGAACACCTGGCCCTCCACCGGCGGCTCGCCGACCTGGAGGACGAGCCGGGGCCGCTCCTGCCCTGGTATCAGGACAATTCCGTACGGCGCGCCGAGTATGACCGGCGATTGCACACGCTGGGCGGCGTCGAGGCGGCGGAGTTGCTGGCCGACTTCTACGCCGTCACGACGGATCTGGCCTTCCAGATGACCGATGCCGTCAGGCGGGGCGGGCAGCGGCTCGGCATCGCCTTCGACCTCATGGTGGCCACGGCGCACGCGTTGTCCGGGATCGGCGTCGCCAACGGGTTCGTCTCCTTCCGCTCGCACGCCGAGGCGTTCCTCGAACTGCATCCCGAAGGGCGCGGAGTGCGGCACGGCTGGGAGGAGCACCGGCGGAGGAACGCGGGGCAGCTCGCGGCACGGCTGCGGGCGGTGCTCGCGGTGCTGGACGCGAAGGCACCCGACGGGCGGGCGCCGCGACCCGAAGCGAGACCGGACCGGAGCGCTCTGGCCACGCCGTACGCGCGTGCCTGGGTGGAGGCGCTCGCCCCGTTCCGGCCGAGGGCGGCGCGATACATCGAGGAGGGCCGGCTCTCTCTGGATCCCGACGGCGCGTCCCGGCGGTCGACCTGGACCGGAACGTCCGATGACAGCCCGTTCCACCGCGAGTTGTACTCCACCCCGGCCTGGGCCGAGACCCGTTCGGCCACCTGGTTCACGGTGTACCGCCTCATGACGAACTACACCTATCTCCACCTGACACGGCTGGGGGTGACGCCGGTGGAGCGATATCTGCTGTGCCATCTGATCGCGGGCACGGTTGAGGACCACTTCGGCGTCTCGGCGCTCGACGTGGCCTCGGTGCCGGTCGAGCGGGTGCCCGTCTTCGACTCTGCCGGGTTCGACACTGGCCGGTTCGATTCTGCCGGGTTCGACACTGGCCGGTTCGATTCCGGCCAGGTGGACGCGGACCGGCTCGGCTCCGGCCACGTGGATACCGCCCAGGGCGACAGTGCCCGATTCGACACTCACCGGGAGGCGTCCTCGTGACGACAGACGACTGTGAGGAGAGGCTGCGGCTGCGACCCGGTGTGTGGAGCGTCGTGGACGATCGTGGGACGGTGCATCTCGTGCAGCGCTGGGGCCGCGGGCAGTCACTGGGGCGACTGGACGTGGGACGGCGTGCGCTGCTGCGTAGGCTCGCGGCGGAGACGGCGACGGTCCAGGAACTGCTCGACCTGGCGGCACGGCACGACGTCATCGACACCGACACCGACACCACCACCGCCTCCACTGCTGCTTCCAGTGCTCACGGTGTCATCGGCGAGCCTCACGGTGTCGTCGGTGGGGCTCACGGTGTCACTGGCGCCCGCCACGGCGTCACCGCTCTCGACGATGTCGGCGGCACCACTCGCGAACTCCTTGACGTTCTGCTCAGGGGAGGCTGGCTGGAGACGACCGTCGGTTACCAGGGCCGTCCTCTTTACACCCTGCGCGCGCTGTGTCCGCCTCCACCGCCTCCGTCGTCGATGGAGGCGGCCGGGGAGGAACTCGTCCTGTCACGCTTCGCGGTCATCCGCAGGGATGAGCGGCAGATGACACTGGAATCGCCGCTGGCGTGGGGGCGGGTCCGCGTGCACGATCCCCGCGTGATGGCGTTGCTGGGCGGGCTGGCGCAGCCGACGGCCGCTGACGCGGTCGGATCGCTGCCCGCTCCGGCGGTGGCACGGACGCTGCGGGACCTACGCTGGGCCGGGCTCGTCGTACCGGCGGGAGGTTCGGAGGACACCACGAGGAACCTCCGGCAGTGGACCCCGCACGAGCTGTGGTTCCACGAGCGGACCCGCATGCGCGACCGGCTGCCGCCCGAGCGGGGCTGGGGACGCACGTCCTGGGGAAAGGGCGTCTTCGACCCGTTGCCCGCTCGTCGTACCGCGTACTCCGGTATCTCCGTCGATCTTCCCCGGCCGGACGTGGACGCGCTGCGGCGCCTGGACCCTCCGCTCGCGGCCGTCGTCGAGGACCGCCGATCGACGCGCGTCCACGACGACGGCAACCCGATCACGGTCGCCCAGCTCGGCGAGCTGCTCTACCGATGCGCCCGGATCCGCGGGAGCCGCATGGAGGAGGGCGAGGAGAAGCTCGACCGCCCCTATCCTTCGGGCGGCGCGGCACACGAGCTGGAGCTGTATCCCGTCGTCCGCCTGGCCTCCGGTCTGACTCCGGGGATGTACCACTACGACGCGCAGGAACATCGGCTTCGGCTGGTACGGCCCGCGGGTCCTGACGTGGACCGGCTGCTCATGGCGGCGGGCTGGGCGGCCGGGACGGAGACGCGGCCCCAGGTGCTGATCATCATGGCGGCGCGGTTCGGCCGCCTGATGCTGACCTACCAGGAGATGCCGTACTCGCTGGTACTCAAACACGTCGGCGTGCTGCAGCAGACCATGTACCTCGCGGCCACCGCCATGGGACTGGCGGCGTGCGCGCTGGGCGGCGGTGACGCCTCGGCCTTCGCCGCCGCCACCGGGCTTGAGGACCTTGACGAGGGCAGCGTCGGCGAGTTCGCGCTCGGCAGCCGTCCCCTCACCTGATCACACCTTGTGGAGGAGAACATGGGCCTGCTCCTACGCCCCGACGTCTACTACGCCGCTTCTCCCGAAGGGCTCCACGTCCTCACCCATCGGGGTCCTGTCTCCTTCACCGGCGGGTCCGTCCACCAGCTGCTGGTACGGCTCGCGCCGTACCTGGACGGCCGGTTCACCATGGCGGAACTGACGGCCGATCTGGCGCCGGACCGGCGTCAGACGGTCGAGCGTTTCCTGACCGACCTGATCTCCCGCGACGTGGTCACGGAGAGGGCGCGCGAGGCTCCGCCGGCTCCGCCTCCGGACAGGGAGTCGGCGCTCCACAGGTATCTGGACCATTTCACCGGCTCCGGCACCCGTACGCTGCGCGGCTATCGCGACCAGTCCGTTGTGGTGGTGGGTGAGGGCCCTCTGCTCGCGGCCGCGGCCCGGGCGGCGCTCCGGTCCGGCCTGCGATCGGTACGGGTGATCGACCTCCGAGATCCTCCTTCCGGTGATGTGCCGCCGGAGCCCGGTGAGCGAGCCGAGCGGCCGCCCCGGCACGACCTTTCCGGCGGGTCGTTCGCCGCACCGCCGGGCGACATGCGTGGCGGGTCGTTCGTGATGCCGCCAGATGACCTGTGTGGTGGGTCGCTTGCCGCACGGCTGAGCGATGCCGACCTGGTCGTTCACGTCTCCGACCGCCCCGATCGCGCGAGGGAAGTCGACCGGATCTGTACGGGAGGGCGAGCGCGGCTGGTCCAACTGGTCGTCGTGGGGGAGGCCGCGTGGATGGGGCCCATCGGCCGGGTGACCGTCGGAGGACCGAGCTGGACCGCAGGCTGGCTCCGCGTCCTGTCCCGGCAGCACGCCAACGCGGACGGCGGCGCGGTCGTGGCGGACGGCGGCACCGCCTCGACTGAGGGCGGGTTCGCCTTCGCGGACGGTGGCACCGCCTCGTACCCGGCACTGGAGGGGCCGGTCGCCGCCGTCCTGGCCGCCCAGCTCGTCCACCGGGCGTTCCAAGCGGTCACCGGCCTTCTCGACGCGGGCGAGGCGGCGCGCATGACGCGGACGGACCTCATGACGCTGCGCACCGAGTCGCACGCGTTCGTGCCGCACCCGTTCACCGTGCCGGTCGAGCCCGCAACGGCCGAGGACCTCGTGAAGCGCGTCAGCGCCCTCGTCCGGGGCCCCGCCCTCGACGCCGAGTCGCTCGCCCGCCGGACGATGGCCTACGTGGGACCCCGGGCGGGCGTGCTCGGCCGGCCGACCGAACGCGAGTACGCACAGATTCCCCTGCACGTCTGCGAGATCGAGGTGTCGGACCCGGGCCGCCTCCTCACCTCATCGGACGTACGGTCCATGAGGCCGGGTGCCCCTGGGGTGAGCGCGGATGTCCGGTCCGCGAGGCCGGTGGTCTCTGGGGTGAGCGCGGATGTCCGGTCCGCGAGGCCGGTGGTCACGGGAGCGGGCGTGGACTTCCCCGCCGCACGCATGGCCGCCGCGCTCAAGGCGTTCGCGATGTACGGCGCGCTGGCTGTCGATCCACGGCGGCTCGTCGACGCGTACGGACAACCGCTCGTGGGGCCGGACGACGACCCCTGGGAGGCATTGGCGAACCTGAGATCCGGCAGGGTCACGGGATACGTATGGGGGAGTGGCCTCGTTGACGGAGAGCCGATCCTCGTGAACGCCCTCGCCGTCTTCCCTGGGCTCGGCGCCGCCGCCCCGGTCACCTCCGGAGTGGCGGCCGGGTACGCCTGGCGGCAGGCGATCGTGACCGGCCTGCTGGGTCTGTGCCTCAACCTGACCCTGGACGACCTGCACTCGGAGGATGACGCGCTTGGCGCCTTCCGCTCGCGGCTCGACCTCACCGCCATGCCCCTGGACGCGCGGGGTGACCGATATCGGACCATCCTCGCGGCGACGGGGCGGGCCGTCGCGCTCCACGACATCACCGGGCCGCTCGGGGTGCCCGCCGTGGTGTGCAGTCTGGACGGCTCCGTGGCGGGCGAGGCCGCCGGGTTGACGATGGAGGACGCCGTACGCGACGCGCTGGAACAGGCGGTGCTCACATCCCAGTCCCAGGCCGACGGACGACCGGGATACGCCCCCACACCGCGGGCACGCCTCCCTGAGAGAGCGCCGGCACGCCTTCCTGAGAGAACGACGAGCGGGATCACGCGACAGGTCCGTCCCCCCGTCTCCGTGGCGGACATCGTGGCCGCGCTGGAGCGCCGGGGCATGGGGCCCGTGGCGGTCCCGCTCGACCATGATCCGGAGGTCGCCGACGTCATGCCGTACGCCGTCCACGTGGTGCCGGGGCCTGGGATGCCGGCTCCTGAGGTGTCAGTTCGTAGGGCGCAGGCTCGTGGGGTACCGGGGCACGTGATGGCAGGGCGTGAGGTGCCGGGGCATGAGTGAGCACGGGCCTCGCGCCGTCCTGCTCGGCGACGGGCTCATCGCCGACGCGATCGCCGAGGTGCTGTCCGGTTCCGGTGAGGTTCTTCGACGTCCCCGTCCCGTGCCGGAGGATGTCGCGAGCGTCGGCGTTCCGGTCGTCGTGGCGAGCGACGCCTGGGACGTCGGCGGCCGTCCCGGCCTGCGCAAAGCGTGCGCCCAAGTGGGAGTGCCGTGGCTCGGGGTCCATGCCGAGCTTGGCCGGGTCGTCCTCGGTCCCGTGGAACTCCCCGGCGTACCGGGCTGCTGGAGCTGCGCGGAGCTTCGCCGCCGGCTGGCCCGCCCCGATTCCCTCGGTCACGCGGCCGTGCGGGAACGGCACGGCGCGGAGCTCGCGGAGCGGCCGTCATCGTGGCTCACCCCGCAGGCCGCCTTCCTCGTGGCGGCCCTCGTCGGGGGCGAGCTGGAGCTGCTGGCCGTGGATCCGGCGCGTATGCGCACCCGAGGGGCGCTGCTCTATGTCGATCTGGACATTCTGCGGGTCGGGGAGCATCGTGTCCTGCCCGATCCGCTCTGCCCGGACTGCGGCGGCCTGCCCGTGGACGCGGCGGCGCTCGCGGAGATCACGCCGGTGCCGCAGCCCAAACGCGGCCCACGGGCGTACCGGATCCGGGACGTGGCCGACGAGCTGGACGACCTCCTCGCGCTCTACGTCGACGAGGAGACGGGCCTCATCCGGAAGGTCGTCGAGAGCGACGACGGCGGTCTCCCCGTCGCCGGAGCTCCCATGGGGCTGCGGGACGGCGGGGTCGAGCACGGCTACGGCCGCAGCCGCGGATATCGCAGCAGTCGGTTGACCGCGCTGCTTGAGGCCCTGGAGCGTTACGGCGGCATGCGTCCCGGTGGGAAACGCACCGCCGTCCGCGCCGCGTACGCCGACATCGCGGACCGGGCGCTCGATCCCCGGCTTCTCGGGCTCTACCCGGAGGAATGGCACCGGGCGCCTGGCTTTCGCCATCCGCCGTTCCGGGAAACCACCTCCATCCCGTGGGTGTGGGGGTACTCCTTCGCCCGCCGCGAACCGATCCTGGTCCCCGAGTCCTACGCGTACTACCGGACGCGTCCGGTAGGCGACCCGGACGGGCCCTTCGTGTACGAGACCTCCAACGGGTGCGCGCTCGGCGGTTGCCTGGAGGAGGCGATCCTGCACGGCGTCCTGGAGGTCGCCGAGCGGGACGCCTTCCTCATGACGTGGTATCTCCGCACGCCCGCGCCCCGGATCGACCTCGGCTCCGCCGGGCAGTCCACATCCCTGGTCGCCGAGGCGATCGAGCATGAGACCGGCTACCGGATCATGGCCTTCGACACCACGCGTGAGCAGGGCGTCCCGTGCGTGTGGGCGATGGCGGTCGACCCGATCGGGGACGGGGAGCGGCCGGCGGCGGTGTGCGCCGCGGGCGCCCATCTCGATCCCGAACGCGCGGTGGAGAACGCGCTGAGCGAGCTCGGCCCGATCCTCACCGACCGGATCCGCCGTCATCCTGCCCAGCGCGACCTCGCGCGGAGGATGGCGGACGACCCGTCTCTGGTGACGGACATGGCGCACCATTCCACTCTTTACGGGGACCCGGGGGCGGCCGCGCGGCTCGGGTTCCTCCTCGACTCGCCGGAGGTACGCCGGACGGCCGATGTGGGAGACACCGCGGCCTTCCGCAACGCCGACCTCCGGGACGATCTGGGCGCGCTGCTCGACCGCTATCTCGCGAGCGGCCTGGACGTGGTCGTCGTGGACCAGACCACGCCCGAGCACCGGATCGGCGGCCTCTCCTGCGTCAAGGTCGTCATCCCCGGCATGGTGCCGATGACCTTCGGACACGCGTACCGGCGGGTGCACGGCCTGCCGAGGCTGCGTCCCGCAGGGGGCGCGGCCGGTATCAACCCCCACCCGCATCCCTTCCCCTGAGCGAGGAGCACGGCAATGTACGTCTCGATCGTCGCGTGGGATCTCAGCCGATCCGCCCAGACCGTGGACAGCCTTCGCGAGTACCTGCGCGACTACGCGGTGGACGCGTACTCCGTGCTCGACGGCATGAGGTTGAAGTTGTGGTTCGCCAATCCGGATCGCCAGGTGTGGGGGGCGATCTACCTGTGGGACTCCGCCGCGCACATGGACGGTCCCGCGCGGGTGAGCAGGGCGGTCGAGCTCATCGGCTACCCGCCCACATCGGTGGGCGTCTTCGAGCTGGAGGCCGTCGCGGAGGGACGCAGCGCGTATGAGGCCCTGGCCGGCCTGGGACGCGCGATGTCGGGGAACATCTAGCCGGTCTTCACGACGCGGGTGCCCGGCCGGCTTTCACGTCATGGGAGCCGGCCGGGCCTCGTGACGCGGGCCGTCACGACACGGGCTGGCGGACGTCCGCCACCTCGGGCGTGGACGGCACGGGGTGGAACAGCCTCAGCAGCGGCCCGGTCATGGCCGTCGTGACCAGGGCCATGACCACCATCAACGAATAGAGAGTGCGGTCCAGCAGGTGAAGCTGGAGACCGACGCTCAGGATGATGAGCTCGGTGAGGCCCCGGGTGTTCATGAGCGCGGCGAGGGTCGCCGACTGGCGGGCGCGCAGCCCGTGGATGCGCGCGCCGAGGAAGGCGCCCGTGAACTTGCCGCCGATCGCGACCAGCAGGATCAGGCCGAGCTCTCCGACGCCCGCCGCGCCGATCCGGGACAGGTCGACGTTGAGGCCGCCGACGACGAAGAAGATCGGCAGAAGCAGGACGCCGGTGAACTGCCCGAGGCCGTCGAGTATCTCCGCACGCATCCGCTCGGCTGCTTCACGCGGCATCACGGCGCCGAAGAGGAACGCGCCGAAGATGAAGTGCAGCCCGATCCACTCGGTCAGGCACGCGGACAGCAGCAGGCCGACGAGTACGGCGCCGAGCTTGGCGGGGGTGAGCCGGCCGGGTGATCCGCCGGCGGCCGCCAGCTTCCTGAGCAGCGGGCGGACCAGGCCGAACATCAGCGCCAGATAGGGCACCAGGAGCAGCATCCGCCACTGTTCGCCGCCCGTGCCGACGACGGTGACGACGACGGCGAGGATCGACCAGGCGAGCACGTCGTCCGCGGCCGCGCACGCCAGGGCGAGACCGCCGGTCGGGGTCTGGTGCATGTTCCGGTCGGTGAGGATCCGGGCGAGCACGGGGAACGCGGTCACGGACATGGCGGCGCCCATGAAGAGCACGAACGCCAGACGGTCGGGGGCCGGGTGACCGTCGGCCAGCGCCAGCGCCAGCACCGCGCCCAGCGTGAACGGCACCACGATCGAACCGGCCGACACCGTGGCCGCCACCCCGAGGCCGCGGCGCAGCTGGCCGTGGTTCAGTTCGAGGCCGACGAGGAACATGAACACCACCACGCCGACGTTGGCGAGCGCGGCGAGGAACGGGCGGATGTCGGTGGGGAACAAAGTCTCCGTCACCGCCCCGCCGAACAGCGTCGGGCCGAGCAGGATCCCGGCGAACACCTCGCCGATCACCGGTGGCAGGTCGACACGCCGGGCCACGGCGCCCAGTGCGGAGGCGAGGGCGACGATCGCCGCGAGGCCGATGAGCAGGGTCGTCACCAGATGGGTGGCCATCACATCTCCTGTCGTCGCGCGTACGCCGATCGGCGCGAGTGCGTCCTCCGAGGGTCGGGTCGGCGGCTCGAGGCGTGCTTGACGGCCGGTGGGGCGATGCCCCGGCGCCGCTCCATCGCCCGTCTAGCCCGGTTCGAGCCGGTCTCCAGCGGCGGTGGCGACACTGACCGCACCGCTGGTAGAGACCCACAGGAGGTCACGGTGCATCGCACGTTGATAGTGGCGAGGCTGAAGACGGATGATCCCGGCCGGATCGCGGACGTCTTCGCCGAATCGGACGCGACGGGGCTGCCCCACATGATCGGCGTGTCGCGACGCTCGCTCTTCGCCTTCCACGACCTGTACTTCCACCTCGTGGAGGCCGACGAGGACATCTCCCCGCGTCTGTACAAGGCGCGGAGCCACCCGCTCTACCAGGACATCAACACCAGGCTCACGGAGTTCGTCTCGCCGTACGACCCCGGCTGGAAGGAGCCGAAGGACGCCATGGCCACGTCGTTCTACGTGTGGACGGCGGACGAGGGGAGGATCCAGTGAACGAATCACGCGGGCTGCCGATCAATCTGGAGAGCGTGGCGGCCAACCGCCGGCGCGGCGGCGACATCAGGGTGACGCTCAGTCCCAGGACCGTCGGCTGCACATCGGGATTCGGCGGAGTGCTGCGGCTTTCGCCGGACGAGTTCGTCGCCGAGCACTACCACCCGTACTCGGAGGAGTTCCTCCACGTCGTCTCCGGGGAGCTGGAGATGGCCCTGGACGGCGAGCCGGTGAAGCTGGGCGCCGGGGACTCTCTCCTGGTGCCGATCGGCACCAGGCACCGGTTGCGCAACGTCGGCGCGGATACCGCCCACGTGGTGTTCCACCTGTCCCCGCTGGCGCCGAGGCCCGAGCTCGGCCATGTCGACACCGAGACGCTGCCCCGGCCCGACCTGGCCGATCCGGTCGTGGGGGGATCGTGATGTCACGGAGCGTCGCCGTCACGGGGATCGGCACGGTGGCGCCGGGAGGGGTCGGGCGTGAGGCGTTCTGGGAACTGCTCACCGCCGGCCGTACGGCGACGCGAAGGATCTCGCTGTTCGACCCCTCCGGGTTCCGGTCGCGGATCGCGGCGGAGGTGGACTTCGACCCGCGCGCGGCCGGCCTCACCGGACGGGAGATCCGCCGGATGGACCGCGCCGCGCAGTTCGCCGTGGTCTGCACCCGCGAGGCCGTGGCGGACAGCGGCCTGGAACCGGCGGCGCTGGACCCCGGCCGGATCGCGGTGAGCATCGGTAGCGCGGTCGGATGCACGATGGGCCTCGAGACCGAGTACGCCGTGCTCTCCGACGAGGGACGCGAATGGCTGGTGGACCACCGCCACGGCGTCCCGCATCTGTACGGGTACATGGTGCCCAGCACGCTCGCCGTCGAGGTCGCCTGGGAGGTCGGCGCGGAGGGGCCGACGGCGCTGATCTCCACGGGGTGCACGTCCGGCCTGGACGCGGTGGGCCACGGTGTGGAGATCATCCGTGAGGGCGCGGCGGACGTCGTCATCGCGGGCGCCACCGACGCGCCCATCTCACCGATCACGTCCGCGTGCTTCGACGCGATCAAGGCGACGTCGCCGAACAACGACGATCCGGAGCACGCGTCGAGGCCGTTCGACGCCCGGCGCAACGGGTTCGTCCTCGGAGAGGGCGCCGCCGTCCTGGTGCTGGAGGACGCGGAGCGTGCGCGTCGCCGCGGCGCGCACATCTACGCCGAGATCGTCGGGTTCGCGAGCCGCAGCAACGCCTTCCACATGACGGGGCTCAAGCCCGACGGCAGGGAGATGGCCGAGGCCATCAGGGTCGCCATGGACCAGGGCAGGATCGGGCCGCACGACATCGACTACGTCAACGCCCACGGCTCCGGGACCAAGCAGAACGACCGGCACGAGACCGCGGCCTTCAAGCGCAGCCTGGGCGCGCGGGCGTACGAGGTCCCGGTGAGCTCGATCAAGTCGATGATCGGCCATTCGCTCGGGGCGATCGGCTCGATCGAGGTCGCGGCGTGCGCGCTCGCGCTCGACCGGCAGGCCGTGCCGCCGACGGCCAACCTGTACAACGCCGACCCCGAGTGCGATCTCGACTACGTGCCGATAACGGCCCGCGAGCACACGATGGACGCGGTGCTCAGCGTCGGCAGCGGCTTCGGCGGGTTCCAGAGCGCCATGGTGCTGGCCAGGGCCTGAGTCCGGGCCTTCCCATACCGCCTTCCCGTACCGGGCTCGCCGCACCGCCCGCCGTACGGCTTCCGCACCGCCCGCCGTACGGCCCCACAGCGCCGCCCGTGCCGGTGAGTCTCCACGGAACCGCCGGCACGGGCGGTCAGTCATCCACCCATGCCTCCGGCCAGCGCTCCTCCAGCTCCGACAGGTCGTCGGGCACGGTGACCGCGTCGCCGTCGCCGTCGCCGTCGCCGTCGCCGTCGCCGTCGCCGTCGCCGTCGCCGTCGGCGTCAGCGTCAGCGTCAGCGGGGACGGGGACGGGGACGGGGACGGGCAGGCTGTAGACCGTCCTGCCGTACGCCGCCAGCGCCTTCATCACCCCGATGGCCGCCCGGGCCAGGAGGCGCCACGGCAGGCTCTCGTCACCTTCGGACACGGCGGCAGCCTCCTGCGGTCGGGATCGCGTCCCCGAAGGATGTCCGTACACGCTCGGAGCGGAGTGGACGACCAGTCGAGAACCCCCTCCGAGCGGCTCTCCAGCGGCATCCGAGCCTCGGTCACCACAGTGAGACGCGGGCGAGGAACGCGCGACATCTCACCCACCCGATGTCCCCGGCCGTCCCGACCGGGCGGCCGAGATTCCCGATGTCAGGAGTGCCAAGATGCAACACTGGAGTGGCGCGATGGGGCCAGGGGGCCAGACTCCGCTGGACGTGCTGCTGGAAACGCTCACCGAGCAGGAGTCGGCCGGCGTGAAGGCATGGTTGGGCGGAACACCCGGCTGGCCGGGCGCGCCCGCGGGGGTCTCCCCGAAGGCCCTGACCGAGCACCACGAGAAGGTCGAGAGCGACCGCTTCCGCCCGTCCGACGACGACCCCCGCGCCATCCGCAGCGTCGGGGTGATCGGCGGCGGGACCGCCGGCTACATGACGGCGCTCGCGCTGAAGACCAAGCGTCCCTGGCTCGACGTCACCCTCGTCGAGTCCAAGGAGATCCCGATCATCGGGGTGGGCGAGGCCACCGTCTCCTACATGGTGATGTTCCTCCACCACTTCCTCGGCATCGACCCGATGGAGCTCTACCGCAAGGTGGAGCCCACCTGGAAGCTCGGCATCAAGTTCGACTGGGGCCCCGACCCGGACGGGTTCATGGCCACGTTCGACTGGCACCACCACTCGATCGGCGCGCTCGGAGCCCTTGAGGCGGAGAACACGGTCAACGGCTTCACCGTGCAGTCGCTGATGATGATGGCCGACCGCGCCGGGGTCTACGAGATCGACGGCAAGTACGTGTCGCTGATGAAGTACCTCCCCTTCGCCTACCACCTCGACAACGCCCGGTTCGTCGCCTTCCTGACCGAGCTGGCGGAGCAGCGTGGCGTACGGCACGTCGAGGCGCGACTCGACGACGTCGTGCTCGGCGACGACGAGTGGGTCGACCACGTGCGGACGACCGACGGCCGCGAGCTCCGGTACGACTTCTACGTGGACTGCACCGGCTTCCGGTCCATGCTGCTGGGCAAGGCGCTCGACACGCCCTTCCACAGCTACGCCGGCAGCCTGTTCACCGACTCGGCCGTGACCGGCAACCTGGAGAACGGCGGCCACCTCAAGCCCTACACCACCGCGACGACCATGAACGCTGGATGGTGCTGGAACATCCCGACCCCCCAGAGCGACCACCTGGGGTACGTGTACTCGTCGTCGGCGCTGTCGGACGACGAGGCGCACAAGGAGCTGACCGAGAGGTTCCCCGGCATCGAGGGGCTGCGGCAGGTGCGTTTCCGCAGCGGCAGGCACGACAAGGCCTGGCGCGGGAACGTGATGGCGATCGGCAACTCCTACGCCTTCGTGGAGCCGCTGGAGTCCACCGGCCTGCTGATGATCGCCCTCGCCGTGCAGACGCTGACCAGCGTGCTCCCGGCCTCCTGGTCCGACGAGCAGGCCCGGGACGTCGTCAACATCGGGCTCGGGCAGCGCTGGGACGCGATCCGCTGGTTCCTGGCGATCCACTACAAGTTCAACACCCGGCTCGACACGGAGTTCTGGAAGGACGTCCGCGAGCGGTGCGACATCTCCGGCTTCCAGCCGCTGCTCGCGCTCTACCAGAACGGGGCGCCGCTCACCCGGCGCGACCCGTACATCCTCGACCTCGCTCTCGGGGCGGCGCCCACGTTCTTCGGCCTGGCCGGGATCGACAACATCCTCCTGGGCCAGAAGGTGCCCGCCCGCCTGCTCCAGCGCGCCGAACCGATCGAGGACTGGTGGGCGCGAAGGAAGGCGGGTGACGCGCTGGTCTCCCGGGCGCTCACGCAGAGCCGGGCGCTGGAGGCGTTCCGGACGGATCCGGAGCTGAACGCCCAGCTTCTGAACGACCTGGACAGCTGGGCGGGCCGCCACATCGCCGGCTACATCGGGATGTTGTGAGCCACGCGCGACCCACGCGCGACCCACGCGCGACCCACGCGCGACCCGTCGTGACCCGTCGTGACGAGGCGGGACGCCTCGCGGCCCAGCGCGCGCGCCCGGGTGGGCCCCGCGCGCGGGGCCGCCGCGCCCCGGTCACCGGTCCGGTCATCGGCCCCGGCCGCCGGCCTCGTCGCCGGCCCCTGATCAGGAGGTACGAGGTGATCGATCCTTCGGCACAACCCGTCGGGCGACCGTCTTCCACGGCCAGCCCCGCGGACTTCCGCGCGCTGATGGCGGCATTCCCCACCGGCGTCGCGATCCTGACGACCTTCGGACCGGACGGCGAGCCCAAGGGGATGACGTGCTCGTCCGTGTGCAGCGTGACGCTCACCCCGCCGGTCCTCCTGGTCTGCGTGCGGTACGGGAGCCCCACCCTGGAGGCGATCACACGGCGGCTGACCTTCGCCGTCAATCTGCTGCACGAGGGCGCGGCGGACACGGCCGGGCTGTTCGCCTCCGGCGACCCGGACCGCTTCGACCGGGTTCGCTGGCAGGCAGGGCCCGACGCCGCCGGGCCGCACCTGATCGACGACGCGCACGCGGTCGCGCACTGCCGGGTCGTCGGCACACAGGCGGTCGGCGACCACGTGATCGTGCTCGGGGAGGCCGGCCTCATCCGGCAGGAGGCGCGCCGCGACCCCCTGCTGTACGGGCTGCGCCGCTATGCCGCCTGGCCGGCCCCGCTGGGCGCGGAACGCTAGTGTCCCGGGCCTGAAATTCGCCGGCGACATCTATGCGAGGGATTCGAGGATCTCCTCCGCGGTCGTCTTCCACAGGAACGGCCGGGATGTCGTTCCCTCGCGTCGGTCCGGGCGGAACTCGTTGCCCTCGGGGTCGGTCACCGGGATCGACGGCGCCCCGTTGGGCCTCAACGGTCATGACGCATCGCCCGCTCGACGCTCTGGGTAGGCGCTAACTTCGACCATGCGCGCTGGCGAGAACGTGAAGATCACGGTATTAGTCCCCTCATGAGAAAGATTCTCTTCGCGTTGATCCTCGCGCTGTCTGTGGCCGCTCCCGCCCAGGCGGCCACGGCCACGGCCACGGCCAAGCAGTTCGGTTTCCTCGCCCCCGCCGACGACGGCCGTCTGGCCTTCGCCAAGGGCAAGATCTGGCGGCATCCCGAGTTCGAGGCGTGGGAGTGGAAGCGGACGGGGAAGTGGACCTCCTACGAGGTCTCCTCGAAGGCCACGTTCTACGTCAACATCCTGGCGAACCGCTCGGCCTCCAAGCGGGTGAGCTACGAATGGCTGCACAGGCACCTGAAGCCGTCCTCCGCCAGGAAGATGGGCTTCTACGTGTGGTTCGACTCCAGCAAGCGGATCGTGAAGGTCTCCCAGGTCTACACGCCCTAGTTGTAACGACACGGAGGCCCCCGAGGGCACGCTGGCGCGAAGAGTGAGAAGCACGAGGAGCGACAAGCGCGAGTTCGCCGCCCAGGTCCCGGGGAAGGGGCCTGGGCGGCGAACCCGTGTCAGGAGTAGCCCGCCACCTTCTGGAAGAGGTCGAACGAGCGGCCGCGGTGCGGCTCCTGGTATCCCCTGAGCGGCGCCGTGGCGTCGCGGTGGTCCGGCCCCCGCTCCCACGCGGTGAAGGCGGCCATGTCCTCCCACTCGCTCATGACCGCGAAGACGTCCGGCTCAACGGCGGATCGCAGCAGTTCGTTGCCGAGCAGGCCGGGGGTTCCGGCCAGCGTCGCGCTGACCCGGTGGTACGCCGACTCGACGGCCTCCACGTCGGCGCCGGTCGCCCGGCACCAGAGCACCACGCGGACCGCGCCCCGATCCCCGCCCTGTCGCACGCCCTGCTGTACATCCTGCTGTACGCCCTGCTGTACGGTCCGCCGAGCGGCCTCCTGCATCAGATGCCCCCGTCCACCATGAGGGTCTCCCCGGTGACGAACCGCGACTGGTCGCCGGCCAGGAAGAGCACCGCTCCGGCGACGTCGTCGGGCGTGCCCGGCCGGCCGAGGGCGATCAGGTGGCGGTAGCGGCTGAGCGCCCGCTCGTCCGCCTCTCCGGTCTCGATCGGGCCGGGCGCGACCAGGTTGACCCGGATGCCGGCCGGCCCCAGCTCCTTCGCCAGCGAGCGGGTCAGGCCGATCAGCCCCGCCTTCGCCGCGGTGTAGTGTGCCCGCCCGGGAAGCCCGCGCAGCGCGGCCGCGGCGCCGATGTTGACGATCGAGGCGCCGTGGCCCAGCAGGGGAAGGGCCCGCTGGGTGACGAGGAAGGCGCCGGTGAGGCTGGCGTCCAGGACCCGGTGCCAGTCCTCGACGGCGAGTTCGGCGAACGGGGCGTGGCTGATCGCGCCGGCGTTGTTGACGACGACGTCCAGCCCGCCCATCGCCGACAGGCAGACGCCGACCAGCCGGTCCACGTCGCCGGCGTCGGTCACGTCGGCCTGGACGACATGATGGTCGCCGCCGATCTCCTTGAACTCCCGGCGCAGCCCTTCCGCGTCCTCGCCGTCGTGCCTGGCGCACGTCACCACGGTCGCCCCGGCGCGCGCCAGGCCGAGCGCGACGGCCCGCCCGATCCCTCGCGTTCCGCCGGTGAGCAGGACTCTCCTCCCGTGCACGCTCATCGAATCTCCTGATCCTCGGTCGCCCCGGTCGCCCCGGTGCGGCGGCATTCGATGACGGTCCACTGACCCGCCCCCGGACTGTTGACGATCTCGAAACCGGCGGATCCGAGCAGCGCCCGCCACTCGGCGAGGTCCCGCTCACGCCCGCCGAAGCGGAGCATCATGTCGATGTCGAGGACCTTGCCGTGGTCCCAGACGTTCGCGGGCGCCAGCACGTGCTCCAGCACGAGCAGCCGGGCCCCGGGATCGCCGCCCATGGCGTCCCCGACCCGCCTCAGGATGGCGGCGGCGTCCTCGTCGTTCCAGTCGTGCAACACCGCCTTGAGGATGTACGCCCGGTGCCCGGAGGGCAGCTCGCCGAAGAAGTCGCCCTGCGTCAGCCGCACCCGGTCCGCCACGCCACGCTCGGCCATCACGGCGGCGGCCTCGGTCACCACCTGGGGCTGGTCGACCAGCGTCCCCCGGACGTGCGGGTGCCGTTCGAGCAGCCCCGCCAGGAAGTGGCCGCGCCCCCCGCCGACGTCGACCACGTCCGCGAACCGGCCGAAGTCGTACGCGTCGAGGAACCTGCCGGTCGTGGCGGCGCTCATCCGGGTCATCGCCCGGTCGAACAGGGCACCCGCCTCGGGGTTGGCGCGCAGGTGGTCGAAGAACTCCGAGCCGAAGATCTCGGAGAACACCGGCCGCCCGGTGCGCAGGCCGCTGACGATCTCCCCGTACGGGAACCAGAGCAGGTCCGACCCGTTGAAGAGGACCATGTCCCGCTGGCTGCCGGGCACGTCCGACCGCAGCGCCTCGGCCATCTCGGTCAGCGCGTAGACGCCCTCGTCCTGCTCGGTGAAGACCCCGACCGCCGAGGCGCAGCGGAGGAGGCGGCGCAGGGCGTCCGGGTCCGTGGCCGTTCTCTCCGCGATCTCGGTGACCGGCAGCGGCCCGTCCGCGAGCACGTCCGCCACGCCGACCTCGGCCAGTGCGTAGATCACCTGCGAGATCCGCTTGCCGCTGGTCAGCAGGAGCAGCCGGGCCTGGGCCGGTGGCCGCGCCTGGGGAGGCGCCCCCGTCATGGTGCTGGCGCCGTGCCAATTGCCGTCCATCTGATCTCCGTTCCATGTCACTTCGCGCGCTGGCCGATCCCACAACGGTGGCGTGAGCTGCTCAAAGAGCGCTCAGGTCCCGATCGAGGGGCCAGCTCAAGCGGCGGTCGAGTTACCCTCCACCGGCTGACGTGACCATGGCTGCGCCGTACCGGGTCGTCGAGAGGAGCGGGACGTGATCCCGGAACTACTTGAGGTAATCGCGCTGATCACCAGCGGGGTGGTCGCCGGGGTGCTGTTCGCCGTGGCCGTCAGCGTCCTGCCCACCTTGTTCGCCCTGCCGGCGGGGCGCTACATCGAGACCCATCGCCTGCTCGGCAAGGGCTACCACCCCACGATGCCGATCGTGGTCAACGTGGGGATGGTCGCCGACCTCTGGCTCGGGCTGATGCCCGGCGACCGGCTGCCCAGGACCCTGTTCGTCGTGGCGGGGGTGCTGCTGCTGGCCAGCCAGTTCGTCTCCCACCTGGGCAATGTGCCCATCAACCGCCGGGTGAAGGCCGTCGATCCCGAGGCGGTTCCCGAGGACTGGCAGGACCCCAGGCCCCTGTGGCGGGGGTGGCACATGCTGCGGACCTCGCTCGCCCTGGTCGCGCTGGCCGCGAACGCCGTCGCGGTCGTGCTGTCCTGACCGGCCCCGACCTCTACCGCGCCGGCCACCGCGCCGGCCGCCGCGCCGTCCATCAGGTCGGCCGCCGAACCCGCCGACCACCAGTCACGACCGGTCATCACGCCGGTCATCACGCCGGTCATCACGCCGGTCATCACAACAGTCATCACAACAGGAGGACACGATGCCCTTCGCCGCGATCAGCTACGGCGTCGCGCCGGGACACGAGGACGAGATCGCCGAGATCTTCGCCCCGGGGAACTTCACCCGCGCCGACTCGCCGGTCCTGCGGGACGAGGACGGGAAGGAGGTGGGGAGGCTGCTCGCCACCGGGCTGTTCATCCAGGACACCGACATGGTCCGGGTCATCCAGTACGAGGGCGACCTCGCCGCCGTGGGCCGTCACATGGCGGCGCAGCCAGGGGTGCACGAGGCCGAGCGGCGCATCGCGCCGCTGCTCGCCACCCCCAGGGACACCTCCACGGCCGCCGGTTTCCGCGCCCACTTCGGCCGTTCGATCATGACGCTGGTCCACGAGCACGCCCGTCGCGAACGCGTCGCCACCTCCATGATCGCCCTCCGGTACGGCCTGCGCCCGGACGCGGAGACCGCCGCCGCCGAGCTCCTGGCATCCGCGCCGCCCGTCTCCGGTGAGGAGGGGCCGATCCTCGCGAGCGCGAGCTTCCTCCGGGGCTCCACACTCATCCGGGTCCACCAGTACGAGGGGGACACCGGCGAGGCCGTCGGGTATCTGGCGGCCCGGGAGCGGAGCACGGGCGTGGCGGCGGTCGTCGAGGACGGGGACGCGGGGCTCGACGGGCGGGTGATGCGCTGCATCTCCCAGCTCTCCGTGCTGAACCCGCCGCGTCCCCGTACCGGATCGGAGGAGGTCACACCCGTGCCGGATCGGCGGCGGTGAGCAGCAGGGTCAGGCGCCGCCTGCGGGCGAGCAGTACGGCGCCGGCGAGCAGGGCCACCCCGCCCAGGCACGCGTAGTACAGGTGGGCGGGCACGGCCCCGGCCAGTTGCCCCACCCGGCCGCCGACGGCGGCGCCGACGGCGGCCGACACCCACCACACGCCCATCATCCGGCTCGTGTAGAAGGCCGGGGCCGCGCTGCCCGCCGCGCTGATCCCCACGGGCGCCAGGGCCAGCTCGCCGCACGCCTGCAGGAAGAAGACCGTGAGCAGCCACAGCGGGGAGACCGTGCCCCCTCCGCCCGCGCCCCCTGAGCC
>NZ_JADDIL010000058.1:0-65776 GCF_020826795.1 Microtetraspora sp. AC03309
GGTCGGCGCGGTTGGGGCCTGGGGTGGCGACTCGGTCGGTGGCGATCACGATGCCGTCGAGGTTGACTTGCGTCGACGCGCTCACGGACCCGGGTCGGGCCGACCTCGACCGTGATGTCGACGATGTGCACAATCCTCGGCGACGCAGTCCTCGAGGGCCTGATCGACAACAACCCAGCGCTGAGGCAGCGGAAGCGCGGCCGCCGCACCGGTGCCGGCACAGCGGGCCGCCGCGCCGAGAAGGTCTGGGCAAGCCCCTTGGACGCGCTGTTGTTCGCCGAGCGGACAGCGATTCTGTCCGGCCATGACGACGACTTCATCATGAACATCACGACCGCCTACACGGGCATGCGCGATGCCGAGGTGCGTGGCCTCCAGCCCGAGTACGTCCGCATGTCCACGCTCCGGGTCGACTGGCAGATGGTCGAGCACAACCCACACTTCTATCTCCAGCCGCCGAAGGACGACTCACACCGCACTCTCGACCTGCCGACGTTCCTGTCCGATCTGCTGTCCCGGCAACTTCAGGCCCACCCCGACCGGAGATGCTCCTGCAAGGGGATACGAATCGAGGGGCAGACCGAGGATGAGCAGCCCTGCCCGGGCGGCCGGCCGTTCGTGTTTCTCGGCCCAGGCCACCGCCGTGGCGGAACGACCGTCTACGGGCACATCCGGAACAGCAACTACGCCCGCGACTACTTCGACCCGGCAGCGGACGGCTGGTATCCGGAGGAGAAGGCTCGAAGCCGACCATCCCGGCCGGCGCGGCCGGTGATGGTCGACATCGGCAAGGACGGCGCCGACTGGCCGGGCAGGATCTGGCGGCCGTCGTGGGGCGCGCTCCCCACGACCAGAGAGCTGACCGCCGCCTGGTGCCCGATCTGCGGAACCGAGCAGCAGCTGCAGGCCGGGAGCACTGTGCGGCACAAGGCCGGCGCCCGCGCATGCCAAGGGTCGGGGACCGCCGTCGAGGTGTGGGATGTGCCGTTCTCGCCGCCCCGCGGTCGCGGGGTCAAGGTGTACGACCCAGACGACGAGAATGTGTCGCTCGCGACATGGCTGCCCATCATGAAGGGCCTCACTCCGCACGGGCTGAGGCACGGGCATAAGACGTGGATGGCCGAGCTCGGCGTGCCGGAGATCCTCCAGGCCGAGCGGATGGGACACGCGGTCCCGGGTATGCGGGGTGTCTACACGCACGTATCCGAGGGGATGCGGGCCGATCTCAGGGCGGGCCTCCAGAGGCTGTGGGAGGAGTCTCTGGCCCGGCGCGCTGGCTACTCACAGCACTCGCCGGTCGCAGTTCCCGACGAACTGCTGAAGCCGTACCGCGAGGGCCGGAAGAAAACGATCTACCGAATTCCTACCGAAAGATCGTCAGGCCCTATCCGGATGATCTCCGGATAGGGCCTGACCAGCCGAGCCGCCTTGGGGAATCGAACCCCAGACCTTCTGTTTACAAGACAGATGCTCTGCCGATTGAGCTAAGGCGGCGTGACGCCCACGAGTTTAGTGGGCTGGAGGCCGTACCGTCACCGAGGATTCATCGGCGACGGCGACGGGCGACCTCATAGAGAGCGATGCCGGCTGCGACGCCCGCGTTGAGCGACTCGGCCGCCGCGTTCATGGGAATGCGAACGACCTGGTCACAGGACTCGCGGACCAGGCGGGACAGCCCCTTGCCCTCGGAACCGACGACCACGACCAGCGGCTCGGCCGCCAGCTCGACATCGCCGACGTCGATGGAGGCGCCGCCGTCGAGGCCGATCACGAACAGCCCGCTCTCGCGGTACGCCTGGAGCGTCTGGGTGAGGTTCGCGGCACGGGCGACGGGCAGGCTGGCCAACGTGCCCGCCGACGTCTTCCACGCCCCGGCCGTGACCCCCGCCGAACGACGGGACGGGACGAGCAGGCCGTGCGCGCCGAACGCGGTGGCCGACCTGGCGATGGCCCCGAGGTTGCGAGGGTCGGTGACGCCGTCCAGGGCGACGATCAGCGGCACCTCGGCCGCGTCCTGTGCCCGCTCCACGAGCTCGGACGGGTGCGCGTACTCGTACGCCGGGATCTGCAGCCCGATCCCCTGGTGGACTCCGCCGTCGGTCAGCCTGTCGAGCTTGTCGCGCGAGACCTCCAGCAGGGCGATGCCACGATCAGCGGCGATCTTGATGGCCTCGCGGACGCGGTCGTCGTTGTCGATGCGCTGCGCTACGTAGAGGGCGTTCGCGGGGACGCCCGCGCGGAGCGCCTCAACGACCGGGTTACGGCCGCCGATGACCTCCGGCGTGTCTTCCCGGCGCGTCCTGGACTGCGCGCGAGCAGGCCGCGCCCCACCGGCGGCCTCGCGCTCGATCCGCTCGGCGCGCGCCTTGTCCTTGAACCAGTGGCGCATGTGGGCCGGGGGCGTCGCGCCCCTGCCCGCGAGCGAACCGCGGCCCTTGCCGCCAGTTCCCCTGGTCGACCCCTGCTTCCGTGAGGGCTTCCCTGAAGCCTTTCCCGCCATGGTCTCTAGCGTAGGGGCACCTCTAGCGTGCCAGCTCCCAGCGAGGCCCCTGAGGGGTGTCCTCGACCACCACGCCCGCGGCGGCGAGCTGCTCGCGGATCGCGTCGGCGGCGGCGTAGTCCTTGCGGGCACGGGCCGCCTGGCGCTGCTCCAGCGCGACGGCCACCAGGCCGTCCACGACCTCGCGAAGCCCGGAGTCACCCGTCCCGCGCCACTGCTCGGAACGCGGGTCCAGGCCGAGCACGTCGAGCATGTTCTGCGTCTCGGCCAGCAACCGCGCGATCTGCTCCTTGTTGCCCTGGGCCAGCGCGACGTTGCCCTCGCGGACGACCTCGTGGACGACCGCGAGCGCCTGGGAGACGTTGAGGTCGTCGTTCATGGCGTCCACGAACGCCTGCGGCAGCGGGGCCACGGCGTCCACGTCGTGGATCACTTCGGCTGCCCGGGTGACGAAGCCCTCGAGCCGCCGGTATCCGGCGGCCGCTTCCTGCAGCGCCTCCTCCGAATAGTCGATCTCAGAGCGGTAGTGCGCCGCGACGAGGTAGTAGCGCAGCTCGACGGCCCGCACCTTGCGCAGCATGTCCGGGATGAGCAGCGAGTTACCCAGCGACTTGCTCATCTTCTCGCCGGCCAGCTTGAGCATGCCGTTGTGCAGCCAGTACCGGGCGAAGCCGTCGCCCGCGGCCTGCGACTGGGCGATCTCGTTCTCGTGGTGCGGGAAGATCAGGTCGACGCCGCCACCGTGGATGTCGAACGTGCCGCCGAGGTATTTCGTCGCCATCGCCGAGCACTCGAGATGCCAGCCGGGCCGGCCGCGACCCCACGGAGTGGGCCACGTCGGCTCACCGGGCTTCGCGCCCTTCCACAGGGCGAAGTCGCGCGGGTCGTGCTTGAGCGAGTCCGTGTCGGTGTCGCCCGCCCTCCGCATGTTCTCCAGCTTCTGGTTGGAGAGCCTGCCGTACCTGTCGGCGTAGGACACCACATCGAAGTAGACGTCGCCGCCCACGGCGTAGGCGTGCCCCTTGTCGATGAGCCGGCGCATCAGCTCGACCATCTCGGGAACGTGGCCCATGGCCCGCGGCTCGACGGTCGGCGGAAGGCATCCGAGCTGGTCGTACGCCCAGCCGAAGGCCCGCTGGTTGCGCTCGGCGACGACGAACCACGGCACGCCCTCGTCGGCGGCCACTCGGATGATCTTGTCGTCGAGGTCGGTGACGTTGCGGCAGAACGTCACCTCGTATCCCAGCCGGACCAGCCACCGGCGGAGCACGTCGAAGTTGACGCCGGACCGGATGTGGCCGATGTGCGGCGGAGCCTGGACGGTCGCACCACACAAATACATCGAGACCCGGCCGGGCTCGACCGGTACGAAATCACGGACCGTACGCGTGCTTGTGTCGTAGAGGTTCAGGCTCACGAAGGCAAGGCTAATGCCTCACGCCGCACCACAGGCCGACTTACGGGACGGTGAACACCGCCCGTGTGAACCCGCGCCCCGGGCGTACCACGCATAAGCCCAGAAACCACTCAGCGGAGATATACCTTTTGCGGCTTAATGCGGATGATCACCCGTTCGCTGTCGGGGTGGGGCTCCTCCCACGACCTGCCGGCGTACTTGAGGGAGAGTTCCTCGATCAACGCGCTCGCCGGGTCGTCCTCCATCGTCACGGTGCCCCTGACCTCGGCGTACCGGTACGGGTTCGTCGGGTCGATCACCACGATCGTGGCCCGCGGGTCACGATCGAAGTTGCGGTGCTTGCGGCGTCCCTTGACCGTGGAGAAGAGGATGTCGTCCCCGTCGGTCCTGACCCAGATGACCGACGCCTGCGGCGCGCCATCCGGATTGAGGCTGACGACGGTCGCGAAGTTCGGCGCGTCGAAAAGCTCACGCACACCGTCAGGCAACATCGCTTCCTCCGGTGATCTCCTGGTCCGATACGCGGATCATGCTACTTGTCGTCCGTGATCGGCGGGGCTGCTCCCATTCTGTAGGCTCGAAACGCCATGGACGCCTCTCCCCCCGCGGCGGCAGGCAGCGCCTCCCGCCCGCCCGAATCCCCATCCGCCGGACTCCCGCTAGTGCTTCGCCGCCTGGCCGTCGGCGTCGCGGGTCTCGCGGTCGCCCTGCTGGCGGCGGCGGCCTGCGTACTGTCCTTCGACGATCTGCGCGCGCTGGCGATCGCCGGTCAGGCCGAGCCGCGCTTCGCCTATCTGTACCCTGCCGCCTTCGACGCGCTGCTGGTCGTCGCGTTGATCGGCGTTCCGCTGGTCCGCACCGGACGGCCGCTGCTCCGGCTGCAGGCAGGTCTCATCCTGGTCCTGCTGATGGCGGCCGCCGCCACGGCGACCGTTGCGACCGCCACAGGTGCGACCCCTGACGTACGGCAGGCCGCCGTCGTGGTGGCGTTGCTGCCCTGGGTGATGTTGAGCATCGGGCTCTGGCTGCTGCTGATCCTCGCCAAGCAGGCGCAGGCGCACTGGTCCGATCGGGACCCCCTGACGGACGCCGCCGAGATCGTTCCCTTCGAGAGGGAGGAGCCGCGCCGCGCCTCTTGGGACGCGCATTCCCCGGCGGTCTCCATCGCGCAGGAGATCGCCCCGGCTCCCGCCGTCTTCGCCCTGGAGGAGGCCGCTCCCGCCCAGGAGGAGGACGCTCCGGCACCCGTCGTCTCGCCCCGTCCGGCCCCTGAGCCGCCCCGTCCCGTACGGCGGGCGCCCACGCGGGAACCGGCCGAGGCACCGTCGCGCGCGGCGGTCACGGTGACGCCTCAGGAGGACGGCCCTCAGGAGGCCGGCGACGCCCCGACGACCACGGAACCGGTGGCCGCACCGGCGGAAGCCGAGCCCGCGGAGGTCACGCCTATCGAAGCCGAGCCCGCGAACCCGAGGCCCGAAGCCGGGCCCACGAGCCCGAGGCGCAACCGGCCCGTCCGGTGGGGCGACCTCGTCCGGCCGCACATCGGTGACGTCCTCGTCCATCCCCGCCCGCGAGGCGAAGCTCCGACCGACTCCGACCGGGAGTCCGGCGCGGGGGTGAACGCGGATCCCGGCGAACCGGCCGCGAAGGATGCCCGCACCACGCCGGACAGCCTGACGACGCCGGACGACCGGACGCCGGACGCACCTGGCACGCCGCGCGGGGGCGCGGCCACCGCGGAGCCGGATGAGGCCGCGACGCCGCACGACACGCCGGCGGACATCGCCCGGAACCGGACCGAGCAGCCGGAGCAGCCGGAGCACACGGCCCACCGGCCTTCCGAGCCGCACACCGAGCCCACCGAAAAGTCCACCGAAAAGTCCGGCGAGAAATCCGTCGAACGGCGCGGCGAGGCACACGACGCCCGCACGTCGGAAGCGGAGATCGACACCCAGCCGCTACGCCGGCTTCCCGAGATCCCCGACCCGGCCCACGAAGCGGACGCGGCCGACGAGGAGGAGGCCCGGCGGAAGCCGTACGGCACCGCGGCGGAGGCCAAGGACGAGCCGGTGCCGGTGGACCCGCCCTCCGGTCGCATGCGCAGCACCCCGCTCCCGCCGGACTGAGCCACCCCCCTTCGGAGTCATCCAGACCCGTGAGCGGCCGGGAACGACCAGAGCGTCTGTGAGCGGTTCTCCGGGACGGGGGGCCCTTCCCGACCCCGGGAGCCCATACGAGGCGCGAGAGCGGCTCTCAGCGACATGCGGGGTGGCATACCAGGCGACACACGGCAAAGGCCCGCTCACCCCTCAGGGAGGGGCGAGCGGGCCTTTCCTGCTCGGGACGGCCGCTCACGCCGACGGCGTCCAGCAACCGTTCACAGCGGGTCACCTCCCGCGGGACGGATCTAGACGCGCGTTCCGCCGCGGATGCCGGCGACGATGCCGACACCGATGACGGCGAGCACGACCTGCATCACCAGTTCGATCCAGTCGATACCCGGCGTGGTGTCGACTCCGAGGACCTGGGCGATGGCGGTACCGATGAGGGCCGCCACGATGCCGACGACGATGGTGAGGATCCAGCCGATCGGCTGCCTGCCGGGAAGGAACAGACGTCCCAGCGCACCGACGACCGCACCAATCACAATGGCACCGAGAATGGATTCGATGGTCATGATCGACCTCCCTTGAGGGTGACACCTTCACCGTCAAGGGAGATCACTACCCAGTATTCGGGAGATATTCCTTTACATATCCCCTTTACTGGCTCCTGCTCTTCGCCCTCGTGACCGCGTACACGCCCACGATGGCGAGCAGAAGCTGAATGAGGTGCTCGGTCCAGTCGATGCCCTTGGTATTCGCGACTCCGAGAACGCTGGCGATCAGCGAGCCGATCAAAGCGGCGACGATCCCGACGATGATCGTGAGTCCGATGCTGATGTTCTGACGGCCCGGAAGTATCAGCCGCGCGAGCGCTCCGATGATGATGCCGATGATGATGGCACCGACGATCGCTCCGATCATGACCAGCTCCCCCGTCGAAGTGATGGTTTTCACGTCCGACTTGGAGTTTTACCCGGCTAGCCGACAAATCATCAAAAATGGGGCGGCGACCCTTTCCGCGCCTGGATTCCGGGTCGCCACCCACGTGTTGAATAGGACGCTCCTGTGCCCATCCGGGTTTGCATGTCCCTTTGGACTGGGCCATTCGCCGCCGGAGGATCCGACCGGCGGGTCAGCCGAAGACGATCGCGGTCGCCATCGCCGCGACGCCCTCTCCACGCCCGGTGAGGCCCAGGCCGTCCGTGGTGGTGGCGCTGACGCTCACAGGAGCCCCCACAGCGGCTCCCAGGGCCTTCTCCGCCTCCGTACGGCGAGGCGCGAGCTTGGGCCGGTTACCGATGATCTGGACCGCCACGTTGCCTATCTGGAAGCCGGCCGACCTGACCCGGCGGGCCGCCTCCTCCAGGAGGACGGCGCCCGAAGCCCCGGCCCAGCGTGGATCGGCGGTCCCGAAAAGGCCGCCGATGTCCCCGAGGCCGGCGGCCGACAGCAGCGCGTCGCAGCACGCGTGCGCCGCCGCGTCCCCGTCAGAATGTCCTGCGAGCCCGGTCTCGCCCGGCCAGTGCAGACCGGCGAGGTGCAACTCACGACCAGATGCGAAAGGGTGGACATCGACACCGATGCCCACCCTTGGTGACGTCGTGTTCAGGAGTTCAACACCTCGTCGAGCAGCGCTTCGGCCTTGTCCTCGTTGGTCTTCTCTGCCAGCGCCAGCTCGCTGACCAGGATCTGCCGAGCCTTGGCGAGCATCCGCTTCTCACCGGCGGAGAGCCCGCGCTCCTTGTCGCGTCGCCACAGGTCGCGAACGACCTCGGCCACCTTGTTGACGTCACCGGACGCCAACTTCTCCAGGTTGGCCTTGTAGCGGCGGGACCAGTTGGTCGGCTCCTCCGTGTGCGGCATGCGCAGCACGTCGAATACGCGCTCAAGGCCTTCCTGGCCGACGACATCACGCACACCGACGAGCTCGGCGTTTTCCGCTGGCACCTGGACGGTCAGGTCGCCTTTGTCGACCTTCAGCACCAGGTAGGTCTTTTCCTCACCCTTGATGGTTCGGGTCGTGATGGCCTCGATCCGAGCAGCCCCATGGTGGGGGTAGACGACAGTGTCGCCGACCTGGAAAGTCATGTGACAAGTACCCCTTCCGCTGTACTCCAGAGTACCACGCGCTCACAGCCTCCCGGAACAGTGAAATGAACATAACTGCAGGTCAAGACGTCATTTTAGGACTTGACAAGCAGTCGACTCTGTGAATGGCAAAGCGGGACATACCGGATGACCTGCAAAACCAGACGGACTCGACACCGGGAGCCCGAGTCCGTGACCGGGGCCGGGCGCAGATATGGTGTTTGCTGCTCAAAACCATGCATACCAAGGAGATTCGCACCGTGAGCAGCACCAGCCGCCGCAGGGTGATCGCCATTGCCGCGCTCCTCGCCGCCGCCCCTACGCTGGCCGCGTGCGGCGCCGGGTTCGACGCCAACACCAACATCCCGTACGCGCCGACCGAGGCGGGTGTCCACATGGTCGGCGACGGCGCGGACAGGGACTACGGCCACAACGGCGTCAAGATCGCGCAGGCGTTCATCCTCGGACCTGACTCCGGCGGCCAGATCGCGGCCGGCGGCTCCGCGCCGCTCTACCTCAGCCTGGTGAACACCAACACCACCGCCGACGCGCTCACCGCGATCGTGCCCGACAGCGGACAGGCCGACTCCGTACGGATCCCCGGCGCGTTCCAGCTCTCGCCCAACACGCTGGCGAAGTCCACGGGCACCACCGTCGAAGGGCTCAAGCAGACGCTGCTCGGCGGCGAGAGCGTGAAGCTGACCCTCCGGTTCAAGAACGCGGGCGACGTCATCATGTCCGTGCCCGTGATCCCGCGCAGTCGCGAGTTCGCCACCCTGCCGCCCGCTCCGAACGCGCAGCCCCCGGCGGCCGACACCACGACCACCGAGGCCACGACCACCGACACCGCGACCACCGAGGCCACGGGGACCGAGACGGGGACGGGCACCGAGGCGACGCACGGCCACTGACGCCGAGCCACCCACGCAGAGCCACTGGCCCAGAGCCACTGACGACGGCCTGCGCCCGGGCGGGACCCCGCTGAGAACGACGTCCCCGAGAACGACGAAGAACCCCTTGCCGTCCCCGGCAAGGGGTTCCGCCGTCCCCGGTGTCAGGCCTCCACGGGGTCGAACTTGTAGCCCAGTCCGCGCACGGTGAGGATGCAGCGCGGATTGGAGGGGTCGGCCTCGACCTTGGCGCGCAGCCGCTTCACGTGGACGTCCAGGGTCTTCGTGTCGCCCACGTAGTCGGCGCCCCAGACCCGGTCGATGAGCTGGCCGCGGGTGAGCACCCTGCCGGCGTTGCGCAGGAGCACCTCCAGCAGCTCGAACTCCTTCAGCGGAAGCTGCACGTGCTCGCCGCGTACGGCGACGATGTGCCGGTCGACGTCCATCCTGACCGGGCCGGCCGCAAGGATGGCCGACTCCAGTTCCTCCACGTCCCCCTGGCGCCGGAGGACCGCCCGGATGCGGGCCACGAGTTCCCGCGAGGAGAAGGGCTTCGTCACGTAGTCGTCCGCGCCCAGTTCCAGACCGACCACCTTGTCGATCTCGCTGTCCTTCGCCGTCAGCATGATGACGGGAACCTTGGAACGTTGCCGGAGCGTGCGGCACACCTCCGTGCCCGGCAGGCCGGGAAGCATCAGGTCGAGCAGGACGATGTCCGCGCCGTTGCGGTCGAAGGCGTCCAGCGCCTCGGGGCCGGTGGCCGCGACGGCCACCTCGAAGCCTTCCTTACGGAGCATGTAGGACAGGGCGTCCGAGAACGACTCCTCGTCCTCGACGACGAGTACCCGGGTCACTTCGCAGCCTCCATGGGGGTTGTTGTGCTCTGTACCGCTCCCGCCGTACCGCCGAACGCGGGCAGGCGGAGGGTGAAGGTCGATCCGGAGCCTTCCTTGCTCCAGACCGTCACCTCGCCGCCGTGGGCGGCGGCGACGTGCTTGACGATGGCGAGACCGAGCCCGGTCCCGCCGGTCGCGCGCGACCGGGCGGCGTCCACCCGGAAGAAGCGCTCGAAGATGCGCTCCTGGGCGAACTCGGGGATGCCGATGCCCTGGTCGCTGACGCTCACCTCGACCGAGTCGCCCGCCGGGCGGACGCTGACCACGACCCGCGTCTGCTCGGGGCTGTAGGCGACGGCGTTGTCGATGAGGTTGCGCAGGGCGGTGACCAGCAGTTCGTCGTCGCCCCAGATGCGCAGGCCCTCCCTGCCGCCGGCGACCAGGGTGATCTGCTTGGAGGACGCCTTGGTGTTGCAACGGTCGATCGCCTCGTGGACGACCTCGTCGACGGACACCGCGCACGGCGTCGGGATGGGCTCGGCACCCTGGATCCGGGAGAGGGTGATCAGGTCCTGCACCAGGTAGGTCAGCCGCGCGGCCTCGTGCTGCATCCGGCCCGCGAAGCGGGTCACCGCCTCCGGGTCGTCCGCGGCGTCCTGGATGGTCTCCGCGAGCAGGCTGAGCGCGCCGACGGGCGTCTTGAGCTCGTGGCTGACGTTCGCCACGAAGTCCCGCCGGACCGCGTCGACCCGGCGGCTCTCCGTCTGGTCCTCGGCCAGGACGAGCACCTGCCCGTGCGATCCCAGAGGGGCCACGCGGACCGCGAAGGTCGTCGACTCCTGGCCGAACCTGCGTCCCGCCGTCTCGATCTCGCTCTCGCGGATCTCGCCGTCCCTGCGGACCTTTCTGGCCAGCGCGAGCAGTTCGGCCGCCATGAGGGAATCACCGTGCACCAGGCCGAAGGCGCGGGCGGCCGAACTCGCGCGCAGCACCCGGTCGTCCCGGTCCAGGACGACGGCCGACGAGGGAAGCACCGCGAGTACGGAGGCCACGCCGGACGACAGCACGTCGTCGGAGGTCTCGGTCCGCTGTTCGTGGTCGGACTGGCGGCCGATCGCCATCATGACGACGGCGCCCAGAATGAATCCGGCCATCGCGGCGAGGCTGGCGAGCAACTCGTTCACGGTTCCAAATGTAGGCGGCGTTTCTCGCCCGGTATCCTCCCTGATAGGGCGTGACCATGGCTTTTCCGGAAAAGTTCATCTGACGGTCGAAGTTCGTTCACGGAACCACGCGTAGGTTGATCGGCATGCGCGACGCCTACCACGATGAGCTGGAAGCCCTCACCGACCGCCTGGTGGAGATGACCCGACTTGTCCGCTCCGCCATGTCACGGGGCACCACCGCACTGCTGGACGCCGACCTCCAGCTCGCCGAGAGCGTGATCTCCCGCGACGCGGAGGTCAACCAGCTCTACGCGGAGATCGAGACCTCGATCTACGAGGTGATGGCGACCCAGCAGCCGGTTGCCGTCGACCTGCGCACCGTGATCACCGCGCTGCGGATGGCCGCCGACCTGGAACGCATGGGCGACCACGCCGAGCACATCGCCAAGATCGCCCGGATGCGCCACCCCGACTCGGCCATCCCGGCCGAGCTGCGCGACACCATCGTGGAGATGGGCGCGATCGCCGAACGTCTGATCGTCAAGACCGGAAGCGTCATCGTCTCCCGTGACGTCGAGACCGCCAAGGAGCTGGAGAGCGACGACGACGCGATGGACCGGCTGCACCGCCGGCTCTTCCGCGTGCTGCTCGCCGACGGGTGGTCGCACGGCGTGGAGGCCGCGATCGACATCACCCTCGTCGGGCGGTACTACGAGCGGTACGCCGACCACGCGGTGCGCGTCGCCCGCGACGTCGTCTACCTCGTCACCGGCTCACGGAACACGGACTGAGACATTCCTCGTGGCGGCGCGGCAAGGCTTCCTTGCCGCGCCGTTCCGCGTCCGTGGCCCGCCCGCGCGGCGCTCGTGTCCGCGCCGCGGAGCGGTACGGGATCACCTGCCCTGGTTGGCGACGGCCTCGATGGCGGCCTTGGCCGCGTCCGGGTCGAGGTAGTCCCCGCCCGGGTTCAGCGGACGGAAGTTCTCGTCGAGCTCGTACCGCAGCGGGATGCCGGTCGGGATGTTGAGCTTCGCGATCGACGCGTCGTCGATGCCGTCGAGGTGCTTGACCAGCGCGCGCAGCGAGTTGCCGTGCGCGACGACCAGAACCGTCCGCCCCTCGGCCAGGTCGGGCACGATCCGGTCGTACCAGTACGGCAGCATCCGGTCGACGACGTCCTTGAGGCACTCGGTCCTCGGCATGAGCTCCGGCGGGAGCAGGGCGTACCTGGGGTCACCCACCTGGGAGAATTCGTCGCTGTCGGCGATCGGCGGCGGCGGGGTGTCGTAGGAGCGGCGCCAGAGCATGAACTGCTCGTCGCCGAACTCCGCGCGGGTCTGGGCCTTGTCCTTGCCCTGGAGCGCGCCGTAGTGGCGCTCGTTCAGCCGCCACGAGCGGTGCACGGGCAGCCAGAGCAGATCCGCCACCTCCAGCGCGAGGTTGGCCGTCCGGATCGCCCGGGTCAGGAGGGAGGTGTGCACCACATCGGGGTGGACACCGGCGTCGAGCAACAGCTGACCGCCGCGCCGCGCCTCCTCCTCGCCCGCCGGGGAGAGCGTGACATCCACCCACCCGGTGAACAGGCCCTTGACGTTCCACTCGCTCTCGCCATGCCGCAGCAGCACCAAAGTCGCCATAGCCCGAAAGCTTAGTCCGTATGGCTTATGCGGGGTCCCGTGCCGGATCGGCGAACCTCGCGAACGCCTGCAGGTTGGCGAGGGACTCGCCCCGCTTGACCCGCCACTCCCACTCCCTGCGGATGGAGGAGGCGAACCCGAGTTCCAGCGCGCGGTCGAAGGACTCGTCGGAGTAGGTGAGGACGCATCCGAGCACCCGGTCGATCTCGGTCTCCGTGACCGCGTCGAACGGCACCCGGCCGACGAGGTAGACGTCACCCTCCGGGTCGAGCGCGAAGTGCACGCCGTACATCGAGCCGTTCTTGGACAGCAGCCACCGGTAGAAATCGGCGTGGTTCTCGTCCGGCTGCCGGCAGAAGAACGCCTCGACGTTGAGCGCCTGATCGCCGAGGACGAGCCAGGTCATGGTGGCGAGCTTGTGCTGGCCGGGCAGCTTGACGAGGAACGCCCCGGGCCGAGGCCGCTCGTAGGCGAGGTCCGCCGCCTTGAGCGCGCCCTCGATCACGCCTTCCAGATCACTCATGTCCCCTCCTCGTCGGGCGGCTCCCGCCCTACCGTTCCGCGCGTGAACCTCGGCGCCGCCCGTTCTTCTCAGACTAGGCCGTGCCCCGGGAGATCAGGAGTTGACCGCGATCGGGACGCGGTGCAGCCGGGACATCGCGCCCGCGTACACCTCGACCAGCCGGGCGGCCGTCGCCGACCAGCCGAAGGCCTCCGCGTGCCGTACGGCGTTGCCGGAGAGGTAGTCCAGCCAGGCGGGGCTGCCGAGGAGGCGGCGAAGCGCCACCGCCCACTCGTGGGGGTCGTGCCCGTCGAGGAGTATGCCGGACACGCCGTCCTTGACCGCCGTGCGCAGGCCGCCGACGGAGGCGGCGGCGACGGGGGTGCCGCACGCCTGTGACTCCAGCGCGACGAGCCCGAAGGACTCGTTGTGTGAGGGGACGACGGTCACGTCCGCCGCCCGGTACCAGTCGGCCAGCTCGTGCTGCGGCGCGGGCGGCGAGAGCCGTACGACGTCGGTGATGCCGAGTTCCCCCGCGAGTTCGGTGAGCAGGGAGGGGCGGGCCAGGCCGTTGCCGCTCGGCCCGCCGACGAAGGCGACGACGAGCCGCGAGCGCAGCGACGGATCCTCGACGAGCATCCGGGCGACCGCCTTCATGAGGACGTCGGGACCCTTGAGCGGCTGGATCCGGCCCACGAAGAGCAGTACGTGGGCGTCCTGCGGCAGGCCGAGGCGGCGCCGGGCCGCCCCTTGGGACGCCGGTTGGAAGACGCCGAGGTTGACGCCGGGATTCACGACGGTCACCCGGTCCCTGGGCGCGTCGTACAGCTCGATCAGCTCGCGGGCCTCGGCGGCCGTGTTGGCCACCAGGCGGTCGGCGATGCCGACGACCTGCTCCTCGCCGAGGACGCGCGCGGTGGGCTCCGGCTTGTCGCCTTCGGCGAGCAGGAGGTTCTTCACCTTGGCCATGGTGTGCATGGTGTGCACGAGGGGGATGCCCCAGCGCTCCTTCGCGAGCCAGCCGACCTGCCCGGAGAGCCAGTAGTGCGAGTGGATGACGTCGTAGCGGCCGGGCTCGTACATCGCCTCGGTCCGCAGCACGCCGGACAGGAATCCGCAGAGCTGGGCGGGAAGATCCGCGCGGTCCAGTTCCTCGTACGGCCCGGCGGTGACGTGCCGTACGGACACCCCGGGCGCGATCTCCGCCGTCGGCGGCAGGTCCCTGGCGGTCTGCCGGGTGAAGATCTCCACCTCGATGCCGAGGGCGGCCAGCCTCTTGGCCACCTCGACGACGTACACGTTCATGCCGCCGGCGTCGCCCGTCCCGGGCTGATCCAGCGGCGACGTGTGCATGCTGATCGTCGCGACCCGGTTGACCCGGCGCCGACTGAGCGCCACCCGCACCACCTCCAGAACGGTAACAACCTCAAGAAACCCGACAAGATTCCCGAATCGGTGCGGTTCCACAGCTTTTCCGAGCTCCTGGAAAGATGAGAACTCCACCCACGGTTTGGAATCCCTCTTTGGAGCGACCATGACGAAGACGGCAGTGGTGACCGGAGCGAGCAGCGGCATCGGCGCGGCGACGGCCCGGCGACTCGCCGCCGAGGGCTTCGACGTCGTGGCCGCGGCCCGGCGGCGCGACCGGCTGGACCGGCTGGCCGCCGAGGTGCCCTCGATCCGCCCGGCGACGCTCGACGTCACCTCCCAGGAGTCCGTCGACGCCTTCGCCGCCACGCTCGACCGGTGTGACGTGCTGGTCAACAACGCGGGCGGCGCGATCGGCCTCGAACCGGTGGCCTCTGGCCGGGTGGACGACTGGCAGCGGATGTACGAGGTCAACGTGATCGGCTCGCTGCGCATGACCCGGGCCCTGATGCCCAGGCTGATCGCGTCCGGCGACGGCGTGCTGGTGATGCTGACCTCGGTCGCCGGTCTGGTGTCGTACGAGGGCGGCGGCGGATACTGCGCGGCCAAGCACGCCCAGACCTCGATGACGGAGACCCTGCGGCTGGAGCTGTGCGGCGAGCCGGTCCGCGTGGTCGAGATCGCGCCGGGCATGGTCCACACCGAGGAGTTCTCGCTGACCCGGTTCCGGGGCGACGCGGAGTCGGCCGCCAAGGTCTACGACGGCGTGCCCGACCCGCTCACCGCCGAGGACGTCGCCGACGTGATCGCGTTCGCCGTCACCCGTCCCGCGCACGTCAACATCGACCGCCTGGTGATCCGGCCGCGCGCGCAGGCCGCCCAGCACAAGGTCCACCGGGTCTGAGGTGCGCAGGCCCGTCGGCGAGATCACCCGCGGCACCACCGGGCACAACCGGCTCAGGCGGTCCGACCGCTGGATCGCCGCCGTCCACGCTCCGCTGCTGCGCTCGGCCCGTGACGCCCCGCTCGTGGTCGACCTGGGTTACGGCGCCTCGCACATCACGACCCTGGAGCTGTTCGTACGGCTCCGCGTGGTGTGCCCGAGGGTCGAGGTCGTGGGCGTCGAGATCGATCCGGCGCGGGTCGCGGCGGCCCGGCCGTACGAACGGGACGGGCTCACCTTCGTCAGGGGCGGATTCGAGCTCCCGGTGCCTCGCCGCCCCCTGATCGTGCGCGCCTTCAACGTGCTCAGGCAGTACGCCGAGGCCGACGCCTGGGCGCACTGGGACCTGCTGCGCTCGCGGATCGACCCCGGCGGCGTGATCGTCGAGGGCACCTGCTCGGAGATCGGTCACCGCGCGGTGTGGGCGGCGCTCGGGGCCGAGGGACCGCGCACGCTGACGTTCGCGGCCCGGTTCGGCGGGTTCGACCGCCCGTCCGACCTGGCGGAGCGGCTGCCCAAGACCCTGATCCACCGGAACGTCCCCGGCGAGCCCGTCCACGAGTTCCTCCGCCAGTGGGACCGCGCCTGGGCGACCTGCGCCCCCTTCGCGCCGTACGGCTCCCGCCAGCGCTGGGCCAGGACGGCGGAACTGCTGGCGCGTGACTGGCCGGTGGCGGTCACGCCGCCCCTCGGCGGCCCGTCCCGCTGGCGGCTCGGCGAGCTGACGATCCCCTGGTCGGCGGTCGCCTGAGCGCCTCGACGCCAAGATTTCCGCATGGAGACGCCAAGATTTCCGCATGGAACGGCAAACCCGAGGGCTGGATCCCGCCGATTCACCCGAATTCTTGTAGGACCCGGTCGAAGATCTCATATGCTGCGAAGTCGAACAGCACGAAACGCGCCTCGTCGATCGTCGACCCGGAGCGCAGCACGGTGGTGACCGAGATGCGGGCGGCGTCGTCCATCGGCCAGCGGTAGACGCCGGTCGACACGGCGGGGAACGCGACCGTCGCCGCGCCGAGCGCGTCGGCGACCTTGAGCGATTCCCGGTAGCAGGAGGCCAGCAGGTGGGACCGGTCCTCACTTCGCGAGTACACCGGCCCGACGGTGTGGATGACCCACCGGGCGGGCAGCCGTCCCGCCGTGGTCGAAACAGCCTGTCCCGCGGGAAGGCCGCCTCCGTACCGGGACGCGCGCAGCGCCCGGCACTCCTCCAGGATCTCCGGACCGCCCTTCCTGTGGATCGCGCCGTCCACCCCGCCGCCGCCCAGCAGCGACGAGTTGGCCGCGTTGACGATCGCGTCCACCCGCTGCTCGGTGATGTCCCCCTGGACCAGCGTGAGCTTCACGACATGCGCCCCTCTACGACACGTAGTACTACCCCAGGTAGGCTAGTTGGCGTGAAAGGACTTGGCGATCTCGAACGTAGCATCATGGACATCCTCTGGGCACAGAGCGCACCGTTGACCGCACGCGAGGTCGGCCGCCTGATCGCGGACCGCGACCTGGCACCCACCACCGTGATGACCGTACTCGACCGTCTTTCCCGCAAGGGGTTCCTCAACCGCACCCGGGACGGGCGCGCCTGGCGCTACGAGCCCGCCGAGAGCCGTGACGCCTACGTCACCGAGCTCATGCTCGAAGCCCTGGACCTGACGGGAGACCGCAGCGCCGCGCTGACGCGCTTCGCCCAGGCGGTTTCCGGGTCCGAGGCCGAGATCCTCCGAAGAGCCCTCACGGAGCTGGAGGAGCAGTGATCGCGGCGGCTGTCCTGGCGGCCCTCGCCCTGGCATGCGCGGTCGGCGCCTGGCGCCTGACCTCCGCGCGTTGGACGTGGCGTGCGCCTCGCACCGCCATCCTCCTGTGGCAGTCCCTCGGAGTGACGTGGGGACTCGCCACGACCGGAGCCCTCTTCGCGTACGCCCTGGCCCCTTATGGCGCCGGCGTCGTGCACGGGCTCTCCATCCTGCTCATCCGCGCCGAGTTCGACATCCGCGAGCCGCACGACGCGATCAGGCTCTGCGCCCTGCTCAGCGGGCTCACCCTGCTCGCGGTGCTCGTGGCGGTGCTCGTCGCGGCCGGCGTGCAGACGCTCCGTGCCCAGCGCCGCCACCGCATGCTGCTCTCCCTGATCGCGAGGGACGAGCCCGCCGTCCCCGGCGTCCGGGTCGTCGACCACCCGGGCGCGGCCGCGTACTGCGTGCCGGGGCTCAGGTCGCAGGTGGTGATCAGCGCGGGCACGCTCGACCTGCTCTCGCAGGACGAGCTCGACGCGATGCTCGCGCACGAGCTCGCGCACGCGCGCGAGCGGCACGACCTGGTACTGCTGCCGTTCGGCGCGCTGCTCCGGGCGCTTCCCTGGGCCGCCGTGGTCCGGGACGCCCAGGCGTCCGTGGCGCTGCTGGTCGAGATGGCCGCCGACGACCGTGCCCGGCGCTTCTGCTCTCCGAAGCGGCTCGCCACCGCGCTCCTGCGGTTCGGCGCCGCCACCTCCGTCCCGACACCGCACGGGGCGCTCGGTGCCACGTCCGGGCAGAACGTGATGACACGCGTGAACCGGCTCATCAAGCCCGACCTGGACCTTCCCGCGCACGTCAGGTACGCCATCCTGACCGCCTCCGCGGCCCTCGCCGTCTCGGCTCCGCTGCTCTGGCTGCTCCCCGCCTGACTCCGCACCGCTTGCAGGTGTTTGCCATCGAGTTTGCAATTGCAAGCACTTGGTGTGCACACTGGAGGGTATGGAACTACCGAAGGTCGGCTCGATCGGCGAGTACATCCGCCAGCAGCGGCAACAGGCGAAGATCTCTCTCCGCCAGCTCGCCGCGCAGGCGGGGGTCTCGAATCCCTATCTGAGCCAGGTCGAGCGCGGCCTGCGCAAGCCGAGCGCGGAGATCCTCAACCAGATCGCCAAAGGTCTGCACATCTCCGCGCAGGCGCTGTACGTGCAGGCCGGGCTGATCGAGGACCGCGAGCCGGACAGCGACGTGCTGGCCGCGATCCGGGCCGATGTCACCATCACCGAGCGGCAACGCCAGGTGTTGATCGACATTTACGAGTCGTTCCGCAAGGAGAACCGCGCCGGGAACCCGGAGGCCCAGCCGACGCAACCGGCTGAGCCCCCGCCTGATGCCGCGGTTCACAGGGAGAACACCGCCACACCGGATTCCAAGGAAGGGTAACCGATGACTCTCACCGCCGAAGTCAAGAAGATCACCGAGTCCAAGCCGTTCTACGCGGTCGCGGGTGCCGGTGACTACGCCGTCGAGAAGCTGCGCGAGCTGCCCGAGCAGTTCCAGAAGCTGCAGGCCCGCAGGGGCGAGCTGCGCGAGACCGCGAAGGACATCCCGGGCAAGGCGCGCGAGTACGCCGAGACCGTCCAGGGCAAGGCCGAGGCCGTCGCCAAGGACTTCCCCGGCAAGGCCCGCGAGTACGCCGACACCGCCGCCACCCGGTTCAACGAGCTGTACGAGGAGCTGGCCGTGCGCGGTCGCAAGATCGTCAGCAAGGTGAGCGGCGAGGCCGCGATGGAGCTCGAAGAGGTCTCCAAGTCCGCCGAGCCGCGGCCCGCTTCCTCCGACAGGAAGCCCGGCCGTCCCCGTTCCACCAAGGCTTGAGGCACCACGACGCGGGCCCGCCATCGGCTACGGCCGGGGCGGGCCCGCGTCGTCGCCGCCCTCTGCCGGTCGCGAGATCGCCGGTTGGGCCGGTGGCGGCCCGGCACAGGCCACACCGCACTAGTCTGGGGGCGACAGAGACCGTGACCGCCTGGGAGAGTCCATGATCGGCCCCGTCAGCAACATCCTCACTCTCATCTTCTGGCTGCTCTCCGTCGGGGCCTTCATCCTGTCCGTCTGGGCGCTGATCCACGCGATCCGGATCCCCGCACGCGCCTTCCCGGCGGCGAGCAAGCAGACCAAGCAGCTGTGGTTGATCATCCTGGGATTGGCGACGCTGTTCACGTTCGCCCCCGCGGTCAACTACATGGGCATGGGTATGGGCATGCCGGGTCTCCTCACCATCCTCTCCGTCATCGCCTCCGGCATCTATCTCGCCGACGTGAAGCCCGCGGTCAGCCAGTACCGCGGTGGCGGCAACCAGGGACCCTACGGCCCTTGGTGATCGACGGCTCTGATTAGGACGGCTCGGGCCCGACCAGGGCCGGGGGAGCCGCCGCGTCACCGGCGAGGCCCCGCGCCCGCAAGGTTCCGACGAGCCAGCGCGCCAGCCGCAGGTGCCCGTACAGGGTCGGGTGGGTGCCGTCGGACAGGAGCACTCTGGTCCGGTCGTCCCTGATCCACCGCTGGGTCAGCGGATCCAGGAAGGGCACCCCGGCCAGCCAGGCCGCGCTGGCGATGGCGTCCCTGGTGCGGTACGCCTCCTTCGGCGCGGTGTCGATCCAGATGGGGCCGACGAGCACGATCCTGGCCAGCGGCCACCGTTCCCTGACGTTCCCCACCAGGCGGAGTACGGCTTCCCGCACGCCCGCGGGCCGCGCCCGCCGGTCGTTGTGGCCGCCCGAGACGACGACCAGGTCCGGCGCGGGCCGCCAGGCGAGCTGCCGGGCGAAGGACTGTTCGAACGTGCGGCCGATCCGGCCCCTGGCGATGTAGCCGGTGCCGGCGCCTCCGGCGGTGATGAGCTGCCAACCCAGGCTTCTGGCCGTCCCGGCAGCGTAGGTGTCCCACTCGGCGACCGGGCCCGAGCCGACCGTGAAGCTGTCACCGAGGAACATCACCACCGGTGGCCGTACCTGCGGCACCGCCTGGTGCTGCGCGGTCTCGCTCACCGCGTCGGCGCATCCCGTGATGAGAGGGCACGTCACCAGAACGGCGGCGACTGCGGCTCTCAGGGAACGCCGCGCTTTCATGGGCCCGCGCATGACACCTCTGGCTGTCCGTCGGGAGATCATCCTGACCAGGGCCGCAGTTTATCCAGCGCAGCGTGACCGCCCCTGTCGAATGCGTGACTCCTCCCGGGGTCGGGGCGGAGGCGGGCCGCTGCCGTAGCGGATGGGGTGGGTTTCTCCCGTAATCGACCGTGACGCAGCGCGAATCCGGCCGGGTTTCGGCTGCGCCGTACGCGCGATTCCGGGCCTCCCTCCGGGCGAGCGTCAGAGCCAGTCGCGCCTGCGGAACGATCGGTACAGCAGAGCCGACACCAGCACGATGAGGAACGTGGACACCCAGAAGCCCCATGGCCGCTCGAAACCGGGGAACGGGAGATTCTGCCCGTAGAACCCGGTGATCATGGTGGGCACGGCGATGATGGCGGCCCAGCCGGTCACTCTCTTCATGATCAGGTTGAGCCGGTTGCTCTGCATGGTCAGATGCGCCTCGCGGATGTTGGCGACGAGGTCGCGGAGGGACTCGGTCCACTCGGTGACCCGCAGAACGTGGTCGTACACGTCCTGGAAGTACGGGAGCATCGCCTCGTCGCCCGAGTCGTCGTGCCGCCGCAGCAGCGTGTTCACGACCTCGCGCATCGGCATGACGATCCGGCGGAGGAGTGCGAGGCTCTTGCGCATCTCGAAGGTACGGCGCTGCTCGGCGGACCCGATCGGGCGGTCCTCGAACAGCGTCCCCTCCAACGCCTCGACCTGCTCGTCCATGGCCTCGACGGCGTCGAAGTGGCTGTCGACCACGTAATCGAGGAGACCGTGGAGGAGGAAGGCGACGCCGTGCCTGGCCAGGCTGGACGAGGAGTCCCAGCGCCGGACGACCTCGTCGATCACGAAACCCTCGGTCTTGCGCACGGTGACCAGGACGTTCTCGGTGATGAACGCCGACGCCTCGGCGACGTCCAGGCTGCCCGTCTCCTGGTCGAACGCTCCGGCGTAGACGCTGAGGAACATATGGCTGTCGTAGACGTCGAGCTTGGGGCGTTGCCGATGCGCCAGCGCGCCCTCCACGGCCAGCTCGTGCAGGCCCAGTTCCTCGCTGATCTGGGCGAGGTCCTCCTCGTCCGGCGCGCACATGTCCAACCAGACGACCGCCGACGGGTCCCGCAAATGGTCGGAGACCTCGGAGACCGGGAAGTCCTCGGCCTCCAGGACCCCGTTCCGGTACAAGCGCGTACGTGCCATGACGTCACACACTAGCGAGCCCGACATCGGGACAAAGGAGGACCGATAAGGTGCTGGCTCATGGTGGATCTCGCTCGCCGACTCGGTCTGGCTGCCCTGTTCGCCGTCCTCGCGCTCCTCACGGTCGGCACCCCCGCGCACGCCGACCCTGCGACGGTGGCCAAGGACGACGTGACCATGGAGCTGCGCAAGGACGGCGTCCTGCACGTCGTGGAGAAGATCACTCTCTCCGGTGCTCCGATGCGACGTACGCTGCTCACGCGGACGCGATACGACGACGGCAACGACCGCGTCTACCGCGTCTCCAACCTCAAAGGCGCCTCCTTCGACGGCGAGGCGATCACGTTCACCGGCAGCGGCACCGTGGAGTACGACGTGACCGGCGCCGTGACACCCCTCACCGGCGGCGAGGAGCTGCGCTGGTTCGCCGTGGCCGGACCGGCGGAGCAGGTGACGGTGACGGTCAGCGGCCCGGGCCGGGCGGAGAGCCTCTCCTGCTTCGCCGGCGAGCCGGCCTCGGCGATCGGCTGCACGGGCGCCTCGATCGACGAGACCGGGGCTGCCGCCACGTTCGAACAGCAGGGCCTGCGGGACGGCGAGGTGCTGACGATCGTCGTCGGCTACCCGAAGGGCGCGACGGGGGCCGCGCCGATCCTGGAGCACCGTTTCGAGCTGGCCAACGCGTTCACCCTGAACGCCGTGACCGGCGGGGCCCTGGCGCTGCTGCTGCTCCTGCTGGGCGGGGGCGTCGGGTTGCTCTACTGGACCCGCGGCCGGGACGCCCGGGTGGTCGGCGCCCAGTCCGGCGTGGTCGTCGCGCACCAGAACGGCCAGTTCACTCCCCCGGACGGCGTACGGCCCGGCCAGATCGGCACGCTGATCGACGAGCAGGCCGACGTGATCGACGTGACGGCCACCATCGTCGACCTCGCCGTACGCGGCTACCTCCGGATCGACGAGCAGCCGCGGCAGGCGTACGACGCCCCGGACTGGCTCCTGGTCAGGTTGCCGTCAGCGCCGGTGGCCTCCCTCCTCCCCTACGAGCGCGCGCTCTACGACGCCGTCTTCGACGGGCGGGACACCGTACTGCTGTCGCAGTTGCACGGCTCGTTCACCGCCGGGCTCGGCAAGGTGCGCGACGAGCTCTACCAGGACGTGGTGACCCAGGGCTGGTTCGCCCGGCGGCCCGACTCGGTCCGGACCCGCTGGACGACCGTCGGCGTGGTCGCGACCGTCCTCGGCGTCGTGGCGACCGTGGCCCTCGCCTGGTTCACGACGTACGCCCTGGTGGGACTCGCGCTGATCATCGCCGGAGCCGCGCTGGCCGTCGGGGGCCAGTACATGCCCGCGAAGACCGCCAAGGGCGCGGCGGTGCTCGCCCACACGCTCGGCCTCCGGGAGCATCTCGCGTCCGGGGAGATCGGGAGCATCCCGCCGGCACAGCGGATCGAGCTGTTCTCCCGCTACCTCCCGTACGCCGTGGTCTTCGACGGGGTGGACCGGTGGGCCCGCGTGGTGGCCTCCATCGACGGCGACGGCCGCCCGGCGGACAACCTGTACTGGTACCAGGGCCCGGCCGAGTGGGACCTGTCGAAGTTCGCCGACTCGATGCGGACCTTCACGATGACGACCTCGGGCGCGATCTCCGCCGCGCGCCTGTTCCGCTCCTTCTAGGCCCGACCCGGCACGCTTCCAGGACAGGACCGGCAAGCGGGAACGCGACCAAGCAGAACGCGACCGGGAAGCCGTCCCGGCCGGGAACGGTCAGGGACGGCGGACCCGGATCTCGCCGACCTCCCTGCCCCCGCCCAGCAGGGGTGCGGCGGCCAGCTCCGCGAACTCGGGGGCGTCCAGGCCGAGGGCGCGCAGGGCGGCCACGGTCACCGGCACGCGCGCCCTGGCGCCGCCGTCCTCGATCTTGACGGCGGCGGCGCGGCCGTCCGCGAAGGCGAACGCGTCGAACGCCTCCGCCCCGGCCTTGACCATGAGGCCGGGCATGGCGCGCATCAGTTTCGCCTCGGGCCGTTCGGTTCCGCTGGTCCATTCGGGGTGGGCGCGCATGGCGTCGGCGATGCGACGCTCCGGGGTGCCCTCGCCGGCGAGCGTGAGCCGCCGGAAGGCCCGCACCACGCCCTCCATGGAGACGAAGAACAGCGGCGCGCCGCACCCGTCCACGCCAGTGGCCGCGACGCGCTCCCCGGTGAACTCCTCGACGGCGGCGCGGATGGCCCTCTGCAGCGGGTGCCCGGGATCGAGGTAACTCTCGACCGGCCAGCCGTTCACCACGCAGGTCGCCAGCATGGCCGCGTGCTTGCCGGAGCAGTTCATGAAGATCCGGCCGGGCTCGACGTACGCCCGGATCGCCCGGTGCCGTGCGGCGGTGTCCTCGGGCAGGGCCTCGGGGCAGCCGAGGGCGCTCTCGTCCAGCCCAGCCTCGGCCAGGATCTTCCGCGCCCCCTCGACGTGGAAGTCCTCGCCCGCGTGGCTGGCGCAGGCGAGCGCGAGCAGCTCGTTCTCCAGCGGGAGGCCCGACCACACCATGCCGAGCGCCTGCAGCGGCTTCATCGAGGAGCGCGGCGACACCAGGACGTCCGTGTCACCGTGCCGCATGACGGGGGCTCCGGACGCGTCCACAGCGAAAACACGGGCCCTGTGGACGGATTCCACGAACCCGGAGCGGACCACCTCGACGATCAATTCGGACATACGGCGAGTGTACGCATTTACCGGAGGTCCCCCGTCCCGCCCGATCTCCAGCGGATCCTCCCTGTTCAGCCCGCAGTCCGGCCGTACGCGGTCGGTCGGTTCCGCGTCGATCTGATGGACTGACTCGCCAGCGGTCCGCGATCGACCCAGTCGAGTGCCTCTCGATGAGCCGGGGGTTGCTACTTGAAGTGACAATCCCGGCTGTACCGGACCTGCCACCAGAATGCGGACATGGCAGAATGCGGGGCCATGCGTGCGGTCGTACAGCGGGTCAGCTCCGCGTCAGTCGTGGTCGACGGTCAGGTCGTGGGGGCGATCGACGAGCCGGGCCTGCTCGTCCTCGTCGGCGCGACACACACCGACGGGCCCGCCGAGGCGGCCCGGCTCGCCGGCAAGCTCTGGGGGCTGCGCGTCCTGCATGGCGAGAAGTCATGCTCGGACGTCGGCGCGCCACTCCTCGTTGTGAGCCAGTTCACACTGTACGGCGACGCCCGAAAGGGACGGCGTCCGACGTGGCAGGCGGCCGCGCCCGGCCCCGTCGCCGAGCCGCTGGTCGAGGCGGTCGTGGCCGAGCTGAGAGCGCTGGGCGCCCGCGTGGAGACCGGAGTTTTCGGCGCCGACATGAAAGTGTCATTGACAAATGACGGGCCGATCACCTTACTGCTGGAGGTCTGACGCCGATCTTCCTCTGTTAGGGTCGTTCCTCGCCCAAGATCGGAACGCCCAAAACCCCCGGGGAAGGTCATGCGTATTACCCGAACGCTCGCCATCGCGGCCGTCGCGCTTGCCGCGGCGGCGACGCCGACCGCGGCACACGCCCAGGCGTCATCCGCGTCCATCGCCTATCACGGCATCACATCGGCCCAGCAGGTCCAGAAGTTCCACGAGTTGAGCGGCAAGGGCTACGTACCTGTCAGCCTGAGCATCTCCTCCGGCCCCAGCTACGCCGGCGTGTGGGTCAAGTCGTCCGGCGCGGCCTGGGCCATGTACCAGGACATGTCATCGCAGGGCTACCAGAAGCGGTTCGACGAATACACCGCCAAGGGCTACCAGCCGACGGTCGTCACGGCGACCGGCAGCGGCGACGCCGCCCGCTTCGCCGCGGTCTTCGTGAAGAAGTCCGGCAGCTTCATGGCCCAGCACAACATGACCACGGACCAGCTCATCACGGCGAACCTCAAGGCCCAGGCCAAGGGGCTCATGATGACGTCGATCGACGTGTACGGCACGGACGGCGCCCCGACGTACGCGGCGATCTGGACGCCCAACGCCTCCGGCGTCAAGTGGCACCTCACTTACGACCTGTCGTCCGCGGATCACGAGAACGCGTTCAAGATTCGCGTCTCCAACGGCTACCGCCCCGCGTACGTCGCGGTGGACCCCGGCGGCACGTTCACGACCATCTGGCGCAATGACAAGAGCGGCAGCTGGTACGAGTACACCGGGATGTCGAGCTCCGGCTACCAGAGCAGGTTCGACAAGCTCAAGACCGAGGGCTACTTCCCCGTCCAGGTGAACAGCGAGGACGGCAAGTACGCCGCCATCTGGACGAAGTAGTACTCCTACCACAACGGCGTGATCACGCGGAAACGCGCGATCACGCCGTTGCTTTTCGCCGTGCCGAAGGCGCGGCAATCAAAGCAAGGCGCGGTAATCAGGCACAGCTTTCAGCGGATCCGGCGGCGCAGGGCGGGGTCGATCTGGACGTTGCGGCCCGCGTCCGGGGGGACGACGACCTCCTGTGTCGCGGCCACGCCGCCGGCGAGCAGGACCGCGTCCACCGGGACGGTCCGCTTCACGACGGCCAGCGCGATCGGGCCGAGCTCGTAGTGGCGGGCCGCCGAGCCGACGAAGCCGATCTGCCCCGCGTCCGGCGCCCCGGCGCCCTCCGCGCCCGGCGTCACCGCGGCGCCGTGCGCCGGCAGGGTGTCCACGCTGCCGTCCAGGTGCAGGAAGACCAGTCGGCGGGGCGGGTGGCCCAGGTTGTGGACACGGGCAACCGTCTCCTGGCCGCGGTAGCACCCCTTGCCGAGATGCACCGCCTCTCCGATCCAGCCGACCTCGTGCGGGATCGTCTTGTGGTCGGTGTCGAAGCCGAGACGCGGCATGTGCGCCTCGATGCGCAACGCCTCGTAGGCCCACAACCCGGCCGGCCGGAGCCCCAGGTCCGCCGCCACGCTCGCCAGCCGTACGCGAGGGATCAGGAGGTCACCGCCGACGACGACGGTCCCGTCAGGCAGGGAGTCCGGCAGGTGTACGGCACCGCCGGGAGCGGCGACGGAGACCACGGCGTAGTCGGAGGTCACGTCGGCGATCTCCACCCGCAGCATGAACCGCATCTTCTCCAGGAAGGCGACCAGTTCGGCGGCCGTGCCCGGCTCGACGTGCGCCCAGACCGCCTCGCCATCGTCGATCAGGACGAGATGGTGCTCGATCCGGCCCTGCGGGTCGAGGAACAGCGTCTGGGCGGGGGTGCCGGGCGCGAGATCGTCGAGCTTCTGCGAGCTCAGGCTGTTGAGCCAGCTCAGCCGGTCGGGGCCGGAGACGCGGACGACCTCGCGGTCGCTCCGGTCGACGACGGCCTGACCGCTCGCGAGCGCACGCTGCTCGGCGAAGGGCTCTCCGTAGTGAGCGGCGACCGTCGCGTCGGGGGCTTCAGCGGCGACGGCTCCGGGTGTGTCCAGCAAAGGGCTGCGCATGCCTCAAGGCTATTGCCGCGCTCCACAGCCGCGCGCCTCGGGAGCCCGCGAGATCAGCGGCAGTTGCGGCAGCGGCCGAAGACGGTCAGGTGGCGGACGTCGGTGGCGAACCCGAGCTCGTCGTCAAGCGTGCCGACCAGACCCTGCACCAGCTCCGGCCGGACCTCGGTCACCTCGTCGCAGCCCCGGCAGACCAGGTGGACGTGGTCGGCCTCGGAGGCCAGGTGGTAGGTGGGCGCACCGTGACCCAGATGGGTGTGGGTGACCATGCCGAGCTCTTCGAGGAGCTCCAGCGTGCGGTAGACCGTGGAGATGTTGACGCCGCGCGCCGTCTCCTGGACCCGCGAGCAGATGTCCTCAGGCGTCGCGTGACCGAGCGAGGTGACCGCCTCCAGCACCAGTTGACGCTGGGGTGTGACCCGGTAGCCGCGTGCCCGCAACTCCTCGTGCCAAGTGTCGGTCATGCACAGAGTGTACGAGTCTCAGGGCCGCCGATCGGCACAAATCGACCTGCCGATTAATTCGCTTGCCGCTCTCCGAAGGCGTCGCATAACGTACAGGCACGCAGAAAGGAGGTGGTCCAGACAATGGTGATTCATTCTTGGACTAGCGAGGTGGCTGTCCGCTAGGACGCCGTCCATTCGGACCTCCGTCCGGATGTCGTACGACGTCCGGCGAATCCTCGACAGACACCGGAACCCCGGGCAGCCGGCGGCGTGGGAGACATCCCGCGTCTTGGTCCAGCTGGCCCGCCTCATCCTCGAGGCGGAGCGCGCCCGGGGTTCTTTCATGTCCAGAGAGTTCTCAGGGTCTTGAGAGTTCTGGGAACCCCGGTCCCGGCTACGCGCGGAGGACCTCGGGGTTGACGCAGTGCAACGGGGGCTCTCCGCCGAGCAGCCGCACGATGTCCCCGCAGATCATCCGGGTGTGGTTCACCTCAGTGTCGTACGTCGCGTCGCCGATCCGCGGGGTGAGCAGGACGTTGTCCATGCCGGCCAGGGGATGGTCCGGCTCCTTGGGGGCGTGGTCGAGCGCGGCGCCGCCGAGATGCCCGGCCTTGAGCGCGCCGGTCAGTGCGTCCATGTCGTGCAGGTCGGCCCGGCCGGTGTTGATGAAGATCGAGCCCGGTTTCATGGCCGCGAACTCGGCGGCGCCCATGATCGTGCCCGAACCGGTGTCCGCGAGGCCGCCGCCCGCTCCGTGCACGGAGACCACGTCCGCCTCGGCGAGCAGCCGGTCGAGGCCGTGGCGTCCCTTCGGGGAGTCGGGGCCGTGGGCGATCACGCGCATTCCGAGCCCTTTCACCCTCCAGGTCACCGCACGCACCGACGGGCCGGAACCCACGATGCCGAAGGTGCGGCCGGCGAGCTCCCAGGACCGGTGGCGCTCCCGCTCCTCGTGGGCGCGGCCCGTCCGGGCGTCGCGGTCGGCCACCAGCAACCGGCGGCTGACGGCGAGCAGCAGGGCGAGGGTGAGCTCGGCGATCCCGTCGGCGTCGCGCCCGGGAGCGCACAGCACCGGGATACCGCGGGCCGTGGCCGCCGCGACGTCCACGTTGACCGGCTCCGGCCGCGTACAGCCGATCACCATCAGGGGCAGGTCGAGCACCGGCCCGTTCACTTCGTCGGCCTCGGTGATGAGGATGCGGGCGTGTTCGGCCGCCAGGCGGGCGGCCAGTTCCTTCGCCGGCTGGGTCCGGAACGGGCGCCGAGCGGGTACAGGCTCGTAGATCACGTCGGCCAGCTCCCGCAGCCGCGCCCACGCGGGACCCCGCATCGGCGCCAGCACCAACGCCCGTGGCCTCATCGCCCCTCCTCGTCCGGTCCGTAGGTAGATATCGGTCGGGAGGGGCCGGGCGTGACAGATGAGTTTCGGCCGTGAACCGGCCGGTGCGGCGGGCCTATTCGTCGGGCGTGAAGTCGGCCACCCTCTTCAGCTCGGCCGAGGTGTGGGACTGCAGCGGGTGCCCCATGGCCGCCATGTCGTACGCGTACATGAGGTTGCCGTTGACCAGGCCGTAGAGCCGGTGGCCCGCGGTGTACTCCTTCGCGGTGTCGGTGCGGGCCACGATGTCGGTCCGCAGCTCGATCTTGTGGAAGACGACCTCGCCCAGGTAGATCTCGACGATGCCGGTCGGGTGGGCGAGGCACACCTCGATCTGGCGCTCCGGCTGGATGCGCCAGAAGCCCGACTCGGTCGACAGCGGCCGCACCTTGTTGCCCTCACCGTCGAGCAGCCAGGTCCGGCTGTTGTACGTCAGGAACGGCTTGCCGTTGTGCCCGAAAACGACTTCCTGCCCGAAGTTCGCGCTCTCCATCGTGGGGTAGCCGACCACGCCGGCTCCCTCCCAGCGGCCGAGCAGGAAGGCGATCGGCTCAAGGTCAGGGTGTACGTCCATGGGATACGAGCTTAGGGCGTGTCATGGCCGTCCGACCCGGCCGCCATGTCCACCTTGTATGGCTTTGCGGCGGATGTAGGCTGCGGGCATGGCACGATCTCTGGTCATCAAGGTCACGGCCGGGGCGGACGCGCCGGAACGGTGCAACCAGGCGTTCACTGTCGCCGCAGCCGCCCTGGTCAGCGGAGTCCCGGTGTCCCTGTGGCTGACCGGCGAATCCTCCTGGTTCGCGCTGCCCGGCCGGGCGAAGGAGTTCAATCTTGAGGAGGCCGCCCCGCTGGCGGACCTGCTCGACGCCGTACTCGCCGGCGGCAGGGTGACCCTCTGCACCCAGTGTGCGGCACGGCGCGGCATCACGATCGACGACGTCATCGACGGCGTCCGAATCGCCGGCGCGTCCACCTTCGTCGAGGAGATCCTGGCCGACGGCGTCCAGGCCCTGGTCTACTGACGCACGGGCCCGGCCCGCCGGATCAGCCGGGCAGGACGGCGGCGAGCCGCTCCTCGCGCAGGCGCTGGTACCACGTGTCGTCGATCGGGGCGAGCGGTCCGGCCGTCCAGGCCAGCAGCAGGTCGGCGAGGCCGGGGTTGCGGGCCAGAGCGGGCCCGTGCAGGTAGGTGCCGATCACCTTGCCGGCGTAGCAGCCCTCGGTGCCGTCGCCGTTGCCCGTGCCGACGATCGTCCGGGACAGCGGCCGCACGCCCGGCCCCAGCCGGGTGACGCCCATGTGGTTCTCGAAGCCCGTCAGCGTGGGCACGCCCAACGCCGGGTCCACTTCGGCGGCCAGCTCGCCGACCGCGCGCCGCTCGCCACGGCCGGAGCTGATGTCGAGCAGACCGATGCCGGGCACCGGCTGGCCCTCCTCGCCGCCGAAGACCGTGCCCATGATCTGGTAACCGGCGCAGACGGCCAGGAGCGCGGCCCCCCGGCCGATCGCCCGGGGCAGGCCGCCGTCCTTGCGCAGCCGCTCGGCGCCCAGGATCTGCGGCCGGTCCTCACCGCCACCGATCAGGTAGATGTCCCCCTGCTCGGGCACCGGGTCGGAGGATCGTACGTGGACCGTCTCGACCGACATGCCGCGCGCACGGGCCCGCTGCTCCAGGACCAGGACGTTGCCCTGGTCGCCGTACGTGCTGAGCAGGTCAGGATAGATCCAGACAAGGCGAAGGTGAGAGGTCATGCCGAGACTCCACTCGTCGGGCGGCGGCCGTGGTCACTCCGCACGGCCGAACTCCGTTCGGATCTGCTGGAAGGCGGTGTAGTTGGCGATCACGTCGATCCGGCCGGGCGGCAACACGGCGACCGCCTGCCCGAACGAGTCGCAGAGCTGGAACGGCACGCCCGCCACGTACAGCCGGAGGGCGAGGTCGCGGCGGCGCTCGCCGGTGACCAGGACGGGACGCCCCATGAGAATGCGGTAGTCCACGTCCCAGAGCCAGGACGTGTCCCGGCCGTCGGGCCCCTGCGCGTTGACCGACAGGATGATCGGCAGCGCGGGGTCGGAGACGTCGAAGGCCTCCAGCCAGCCCGCCGGGTTCTTCGCGAGCAGCAGGCGCAGCGACCGCCCGTCCCGCTCGACCGTGGTGTAGCGCCCCGCGACCGAGGTGACCTCGCGCAACCCCAGGAGCGCGTGGCCGGGTTCGAGTCCGAACGCCGCCACGGTGGCGAGGGCGATCGCGCCGTTGGCGCGGTTGGCCTGGCCGGGAAGCTGCAGGTCCAGCCGCCAGCGCTGGCCGCGCGGGTCGATCACGTCCTCACCGTCGAGCACCCAGGACGGCGTGGGACGGCGGAACGCGCACTCCCGGCAGGCCCAGTCGGCGCCCTTGCGATCCAGCGGACCGCCGCACTCGGGGCAGCACCAGGAGTCCTCACGCCAGCGCTGGCCCGCGGCCACCCAGCTGACTCTGGCCGCGCCGGACGCGGCCCAGGCCACCAGCGGGTCGTCGCAGTTGGCGATCACGAGCGTCGGCCGCGAGGCGAGGGCACGCCGCCACTTCTGGGCCAGCAGCCAGATCTCGGCCGCTCGGTCCATCTGGTCGCGGCTCAGGTTCATGAGGCAGACCACCCCGGCCTGGGTGGTGTCGAGCACCTCCGGGAGGTACTTCTCGTCCACCTCCAGCACGGCGTACGGAGCGTCCTTGGCCGAGGAGAGAGCCGAGACGTGACCGGCGGGCATGTTCGCGCCGAACGCGTTCGTGGCCACCTCTCCCAGCTGCCGCAACGCCGAGGCGATCAGGCGCGTGGTCGTGGTCTTGCCGTTGGTCGCGCTCACCAGCGCGAGCCTGCGGTCCGCCGCGAGCTGGCGGAGCAGATCCGGCTCCAGCATCAGCCCGACCCTGCCGCCGATGACCGATCCGTCGCCGCGCCCGGTGGCCCGGGACAGGGTCGCGGCCGTACGGCCCAGAGCACTGGCGAGCTGCGCCCGCAACGGAAGCTGACTCATGCGCTCCTCCTCATCCCGCTCACCATAGTGCGCTGCTCGATCCTATTCGGCTTCGTCCAGATCGCCGTCCGGGCCTATCGTTGGGGGCGCACACGAAAACGCGGTCCGGTTGGTAGCCCGGGCAAGCCACTTCGTATCCGCCCTCTCCAGGGATGTCCGGTGTGCCGGTGAGCGGCCTCGTCAGGCCGTCGGTCGGCATACGCACTGGAGAGCATCGATGGTCACTCTTTCCGTCTTCTTCGATTCCCCGTTCTGGGTCGGCGTACTGGAGATCCACGAGAACGGCGAGCTGCGCGCGACCCGCGTCGTGTTCGGCTCCGAGCCCACCGATCCGGAGCTCCACGAGTTCCTCATGCGGAACGGCGTGGCCCTGCTGGAACGGGCCGAGTCCGCTCCGCCCGTGGCCGTCGAGTCGACGATCGGGACGGCCGGGCGCCCCAACCCCAAGCGGGCCGCCAAGCTCGCGAGCCGCGCGGTCACGACGATGCGGAGCACCGCCTCCCAGGAGGCGATGCGGCTGGAGCTGGAGAGCCGCAAGCGGCAGGCGGCGGCCGACCGCAAGGCCGGCAGGAAGGCCGCCGACGAGCACCGGCGCGAAGTGGCCCGCCGCAAGCGCATCGAGCGCCTCAGGGACCGTTGAGCGCCGACCGTCCGCCTCCTGAGCCCACGCCCCGGCGAGGCTAGTCGGTGAACGAGAGCTCCGCCGGAGCGTCGCCGTCGAAGGGGAGGACGAACCGCCGCGGCCAGGAGAGCACGGTCTCCAGCCAGCCCGCGCCCATGGTCTGGGCGACGTACCTGAGGCGCTCGCGCGGCTCCACCGCGATGGCGACCGCCGTGATGTCCCGCTGGATGCCCTCGTGCTCGTCGTCGCCCAGGATCACCCGCCACGCCAGCGCGCGGTTGCGGTCCACCTCCATGGACAGCGGGTGGTGCCGCAACGCCTTGGCCCGGTGGCCGAGCAGTTCCGGCCGAGCACCGGCGGCCGCCGAACCGTCCGTGTCCCGCGCGTCCTGCCCAGCCTGCCCGGCGGGCCCGCAGCCGGAGCCGTTGACGCCCTGATGCGGGTACGGCCGGCCGGAGGGGTCGGTACCGAACAGCGCGTACTCCATGGACGGGGCCGGGCTGCGCAGATTGGGCGCCGGGTGGCCGAAGGGGAACAGCCGGTCGACCTCGTGCAGCCAGCGCACCTGGGGGATCACCCAGGCGGTCCCCGGCCGCTCGCCCGCCTGGATCGGGATCGATCGTCCCGGAGGCCGTGAGGGCGTCACCGGTCCCTGGCGTCGTGTGCCGCCCTCTCCCCCGGTCGTCGCCGTCCCGTCGGTCGTCCCGTCGGTCGTCCCGTCGGTCGGTGCGGAGACCGCCCGGCCGGTCGCCGCCGTCTCATCGCTCGGATCGAAGGTCGCCCGGCCGATCGGCCGGTCGGCATCCTGGTCTGCCACCAGGTCACCCATGCCGCTCACGCCGCGTACCGGCTCCGTGGCCGGAACGGCCGAGACTGCCGGGACGCCGGCCGTGCCGAGATCCGGTCGGTCGGCGGAGTCGCCGTCGGATCCGGCGGCGGATTCGCACGCGGTCATCTGTCCGGAGCGGCCGCTCACACGCTCGGCGATCAGCGACGGTGGGGATTCCACGGACCTCGCACCGGTCGGATCGACCACCACGGAGCCGATCGGCTCAGAACCGGTCTGCGCGGAACGGGTCTGGCCGGAATCGATCTGCGCGGCATCGGCCTGGGCGGAATCGATCTGCGCGGAATCGATCTGCGCGGAATCGATCTGCGCGGAATCGATCTGCGCGGAATCGATCTGCGCGGAATCGATCTGCGCGGAATCGATCTGCGCGGAATCGATCTGCGCGGAATCGATCCGCAGGGAGCCGACCCTTCCGGTTCCGGTACCGGCCGTGCTCGCCGCCGTGCTCGCCACTGAGGCCGTCGCCGTGCCCGCTGCCGTGCCCGCTGCCGTGCCCGCTGCTGGGGCCACCGTCTGGACCGCCGGGACGGCCGAACGCCCGGCGGACACCGTGCCCGCGAAGGCCGCCGACCCGGGAGGCACCGGACCATGCGCTTCCGCGTCGTACGTCGCCGGACGGTGGGACATCGGACCGTGCCCCGAGGTGCGCGCGGCCGGACAGGGAGAGATCGGACCGGGCGAACCATGGGACGCGGCGGCCGCGGCGTCGAGCAGCACCGCCGCGACCTCGGCCGCCTTCTCCGTGAGGAGCGCGGGATCGAACCAGGTCCGCAGAGACCAGGCGCGGCGGGCGACGCAGTGCTCCACCAGCGTGGCCAGGAGGCACTCACGACGCTTCGGAGGCAGCTCGGCCCAGATGTCGGCGAGGATGCGCGGCACGCCCGGCAACGACCGGTTGGCCACGAACGCCAGCACCACCGTGTCGGTCCAGATCCGCAACCACGCCCACTCCGGCGCGACCGCGAGCAGGTCCGCCTCGCGGAGCTCGAACAGCGTGCACGCCTTGCCCGTACGGCACTCGCGCCCGCAGGCGGCGGAACGGCGGCCGCAGATGGGCGGGATGGGCCCGAGCATGGCGCGCTCGCGCCCCTCTCCCAGCGGCACCTGGACGCGCAGCGGGCGGTCCATGCCGTCGGCGAACACCGCCGCGTATCCCGGCTGCAGCGAGACGACCTGGCGCGACTGGTCCTCGCTGAGGTTCATCGCCGCGCCGACGAGCTGCCTGTCGTCTTCGGCCGGCAGCCGATGGACCACCTTCAGAGCCGTGTTCTTCACGACGTCGGACACGAGCTTGGTCGGGATCTGCTCGGCCACCACGATGCCCTCGCCGTACGCCCTGATCTCGGCGAGCATCCCGGCCAGCAGCTCGACGGCGTGCGTGGAGGCGCGCTGGGAGCCGCGGTCGCGAAGCAGCCGGTGCGCCTCCTCGATCACGATGACGTGCCTGAGGCCGCTGACACCCTCCTCGTGGGACAACCCCTGGCGGGCCCGCATCCGCAGGTGCTCCACGATACGGATGATCAGCGTGCCCATGAGGAACGCCTTGTCCTCGTCGTTGGCCACGTCCTCGATCGCGAGCACCACGTTCCGCTGGAGCAGGCCCCCGATGTCCGCCGGGTGGCCGCCCTCGAAGAACCGGCCCGCGCTGCCGACCCTGAGGCTGCGCAGCCGCAGGCTGATGAACCCCTCGACGTCGGCCTGGACCTCGTTGCCGTATCCGATCTCCTGGATCACCTCCAGGGCGTGCTGCTGGAGCTGCTCCAGGGTGGGTATGGCGGGCTGGACCGCGGCCCCGGGGATGCCGCCGCCGGTGACCACGTCCCAGCCGTTGGCCTCGTAGACCCGTTGCAGGGCCAGGGACATGATCTGCGGGAAGGGCTCCTCGGCGTCGAACGCCGCCATGAACAGGGCGCGGACCATGTCGATGTGCGCCTGTACGGGATAGCCGGGCTCGGGCGCGAGCGGGTTCACGCTGAAGGGCACGTTGTCCGGTGCCGAGGGGTTGATGACAGTGAGCGGGGCCAGGTGCTCGACCCGACCGGCCATGGCGGCGTACTCGGACTTGGCCGGTTCGATGGCCAGCCACGGGATCCCGGCCTTGGTGAGCTCCTCCAGGAGGTGCCGGACTGTCTGGGACTTGCCCGAGCCGGTGGCCCCGGTGATGAAGGCGTGCCGGTTGAGCGTCGCGAGCGGCACCCGGAACGTGCCGACCGCGCGGTCCTGGCCGTCCACGATCGCGCCGAAGTCGATGGTCTCGCCGCTGGTCGTGTCCGCCTCGCTGGTGACGTCGAAGAACCCCGCGTCGAGCACGCGCACCCCGGGAACCTCACGGCGCGGCAACCCGGCCAGCGCCGCCAGCGCTCCCGCCGTGGCCGCGAACGGCGCGGCCGCCCCGTCCGCCGGATCCTGCAGGGTGACGTGGAGCGCCTCGGCGAAGCCGTACACGGACTCGGGCGAGGACCCGTGAGGCGGTCCTGAGCGGATCGGCTCGGACAGGAGCGGCCCGGACATGGCGCTGCGCAGCCGATAGGGGTGGTGGCTCATCTCGACGGAACCGACGAGGACGGGCGCGATCTGCCGCAGCTCGTCCGGCCCGGCGGCGCCCGCGAGGACCCTGACGTTCCACAGCCCGGCCTCGCGGAAGGCGTCGAGTTCCTGCATCCTGCGCTCGGCCCGCTCCGCGTCGAACCGCGACCGCTCCGACGCGTCACCGTACTGGCGCAGGACGTTGAGCTGGGTCCGCAGGTGGGCGACCTCGGCGTCGAGCAGGTCGGTGGGCTCGGCGACCACGACCCAGCCGAACGGCCGGGACATCAGCGTCACCAGCGTGGACTCGAACAGGGTCGGCTGCTTCGGCTCGTCCGGCTCGGGCTCCCTGCGGCCGTTGAGCGGCGGCGCCTGCCGGCCGGGGCAGGGCGTCCACACCAGGTCGGCGAGGTCGGCGAGCCACTCGTCCCCGATCTCGACGCCGCGGGCGCCTCCGGGGAACAGCAGCGGCTGCGGCCCGGTGGGCGTGACGTCGATCGAGGTGACGGCCCGCTTCGGCGGGCGCGGCGGCGTGAGCGGACCGGCGTTGGTGATCAGTTCGAGCGGCGCCCCCGCCCCTCGCGACAACCAGCCGATCACGAACGGCCGGTTGCGCTGCGCGGCGGACAGCACAGCCGGGAGGACCGTGACGAAGTCCCACTCCGCCGACGAGCTCCGTGAGGGCGCGGCGATGGCCTGGATCCGGTACCAGGGCCCGCTCAGGGGGAACGGATGCATGAGACCCCTCAGTTGACGGTTAACAGGGGAGAGACTCTCTCGTCGGCCACGTTCACACATCCATATTGACGATGCCCTTACCGTGTCTTGCGCCAGTCGAGACGAGCCGGTGGAGGTCCGAGGTTCGGCGGCGGGGCTTCCTCGGGTTCGGGCTCGGGTTCGGCGCGGTGCCGGTTTTGGGGGGGTTGCTCAGCCTGCTGGGCCTGGTGGGCCTGCTGGGCCTGGTGGGCCTGCTGGGGCCGCTGGACCTGCTCGGGGGCGGCGAGCGCGGCCCGCCGTACCTCCTCGAAGTCGCCCAGCGTCGTCTTCGGGAAGGTCAGGATGGCCGGGTTGGCGTCGGCGAGGCGGACCTGCCGTCCCTCCGCGGTCGCGTGCGTGACGATGACCGAGGTCGTCGGAAGCTGCTGGAGCTGGTGCGGCTCGACCAGGAACTCGCGGGAACGCTGCAGGACGCTCTCCGCCATGTTCGTCGTCGCGTTCGTCGCGCTGCGTCCCCACTGGGTGGACTCGGTGATGTCCTCCTTGAGGTCGCCCTCGCTCTTCTCCTCCGGGTCGGTACGGCCTTCGCCCACGGTCGAGGTGTAGTAGCCGCCGGTGCCGCTGACCGCGGAACTGAACGTCTCGGTGAGCTGGGCCAGCTCCAGCCGGTGCTCGGTGCCGACGTGCTCGCTGGCCACCCGGGCGTCCTCGGCGTTCCCCAGCCGCATGAACGCGACGGCGGCGTGGCCCCGGCCCAGGCGTTCCCTGACCGTGGGGGTGAGGCTGCGATAGGTCAGGACGAGCCCGGTCTGGGAGGTCTCGCAGGCGTCCATGAGCCGGTCGAGCACGTCCCCGCGCAGCTTGTCCGCCCCGGCGACGATGATCGTGTGGTACCAGGGCCGTTCTGAGGCGGGCGACTGCCGCAGGATGTGCGTCAGCGCGGTCGCCACGTACGTGCCGAGGACCCGGTTGCCGAACACCCCGGCCTGGCGGTCCATGCTGACCACGCGCAGCCGTGCCGGCGGGAGCTGTACGGCCTCGGAGCCGAGGGTCTCCAGCTTGCGCAGCTGGGATTCCAGGGCCCAGGCGCGCTCGATGACGACCCGGTCGGCGACGCCCCGGCCGAACAGCGTGCCGATGCGTTCGAGTTGGTTGGCGGTGAGCAGGCCGTACCGCATGTCGTCACGCGGGTCGCCCACCTGGGCGAGGGCCCTGAGCGCGGCGGTGACCTGGTTGATCGTGGCGTTCTCGCCGAGGACCTCCAGGACGCGTTCCAGGATCGCGTTGTCGAACCCGACGTCCCTGCTGGTCTCCTCGCTGACGCTGACCACGTGCGCGAGCACGTCGGCGAACGCCTCGGGCGGCAGCGTCGCCCCCAGATCGAGCCGGGGCAGATCGACCGGCAACACCCAGACGAGTGGATCGTCGCCCCCTCTCTTGGCCAGCTCGATCAGGTCCTTGGCGATCGCGCCCTCGGACAGGTCGAGCACGGTCAGGTGGCCGCCGCTGTACAGCCGGGTCGCGCCGATCAATGTGATCAGGGCGGACCAGCCGGGGAGCGTCCCACCGGCGACGTCCACGCGGTCGATCTCGTCGGGCACGGCCACGGCGTACCAGGTGAGCTGCTTGTCGAAGACGCTCTTCTTCTCCGCCCACTCCCGGTATCTCGCGGCGTGCTCCTCCTGGGCCGCGACGATCTCGCGCTCACGGCGTTCCCGCTCACGCCGGGCCCGCGCGTGGCGCTCCTCCACCCGGAAGCTGACCGCCCGGTTCCCCTGCCGGATCGCGTACGTGCAGATACCCGCGACGCCGCCCGTCGCGGCCAGGCCGATGAGGACGAAGGACCAGTTCATCAACCCGCTCAGGCCGAGAACGAGGATGCCGGCCGCCAGCAGGGCCATGAACATCCGGAAGATCCGGACGGGGCGGTTGAGCAGATCTTCCTGGAGCCGCTCCCTGACGACCCAGTCGGGATCGACCTCGGGCTCCGCGAGGTCCTCGCGTGCCGGGCGTTTCGGCGGCGGTCCCGGGTCCGGATGCAGCAGGGCGTACTGCCAGCCCAGGTAGATGCGATCCGCCTGAAGCTGGGCATGCTCGGGATGCAGGTCGCCCACAGACCCTCCATGTCCGCCTGGATCACAGCGTAGGAGCTGGAAAGCCGATCAGGGTGGCGTTCTCGCCATTCGGACACATTTGCGGCCCCGGTCGATGGGATCAATGCGGCTAATGGTGCAAGTGTGGTCGTACTAGCATCCATTGCCATGACGTCCTCCCCCCGTGGCGCACGCCGCCGACGCCCGGTACTCGTTCCGGTCGCCCTCGCGGTGATCGCGGCAGGAATCGGCGTCACAGCGGCCTTCGGCGGCCTGAAGGAGGCGCCCGACGAACCTCCGCCGAAGGCGCAACCGGGCGAGATCGTCGACCAGGGCGAGTTCCGCACCCAGTTCATCAAGGCCGTCGACACCGTCGAGCGGAACGAGTACGGCCGGACCAAGCGCTATCTGAAGCTCGTACTCAAGGTCACCAACATGGGCGACACCACCGCCTCGGTCGGCGTGATACCGCAAGCCGGGCAGAGCTGGTCTCCTTTCGCGGGCTTCGCCGGCGCGCTGCTCCGCATGACTCCCCAGATCAAGCAGGAGTACGGTCCGGAGGCCCACGTCCTCAGCTACGGCGTGAAGAGCGAGCAACTGCATCCCGGGATCACCACGACGGTGGTCGTGCAGTACGAGCTCGAACCCGCGGCCGTCGCGCCACCCTCGATCACCCTCGACGTCGGCCGCTTCGTCTACGAAAAGGTCGGCTTGCGTGACGGGACGCACTACTGGCAGCTCGAGATGGAGGCGGACGCGGATCCCGCCGTCCCCGTGGTGGCCACGCAGGTCACCCTCCCTGTACGACAGGAGGAGGCGTGATTGTGGCGACCGACGCCGGCGCCCGAAGGCGATCCACGGGCAAGAACAGGACCGGGCCGGGGGCGGTTCGGCGCGTCGTCGGGATCGTGGTCGGCCTCGCGCTGGCGGCGGCCGCGGTCTACGCCCAGACCTTCACCCTGCCGTTCGAGCAGCGCGGCTCGGCCCTCACCACCAAGGGGTCCGCGGGCGAACTGGTGGAGACGAACCGCTTCAGCGTGAAGGTGACGTCCGTGACCGCGGCGCACGCGGTGGACACCAAGGATCTCGGCAAGGTCGTCAAGGTCGAGACGAGCAACCTGTTCCTTCTGGTGAACGTCATCGCCACGACGCCGAAGGAGCCGATGCAGTTGGGCACGCTCCAGCCTCCCGTCCTCCTGACCGCCGACGGCCGGCGCTACAAGCCCACGGACAAGGTCGACGAGAGTCTCACCATGTTCAACAAGATCGTCCAGCCGGGGCTCTGGTCGAGCGGAGTGCTGGTCTTCGAGGTGCCGGAGGAGGCGCTGCCCGGGATCAGTCTCGTCTTCAGTCCGCCGCCGGGGGCCATCGTCGTCGACAGTTTCGCGCCCGAGGCGGAGATCGATCTTGGGCTCTCCGGCGCCGCGTTGACCCGCCTGACCTCACAGGCGGAGGAACTGCACTCCCTGGTGGACAAGACCTGATGCGCGCACCAGACGACCGAACCCATGGGCACGGCGCGACACGCAGCGTGACACGCGGCATGTCGGGCGGCGTGCGGCCGGGCGATCCGTCAGCCGAGGTGGAGAAATGAGTGAGACCCCCATGGAGGGGCGGCGCCGCCGCCACCGCGAGCGGACGAAGGCGCGGGACTGGTTCTCGCCGCCCCCGCGCTCGCGCCCAGGCCCGGCGCCGCAGGCTTCCCAGATCCCGATCCCCGGGGAACTCCGCAGGGATCTACCGGACCAGCGGGTGTGGCCCCCTCTGCCCCCGCCCGAGGACGAGGACAAGGACAGGTCCACTCAACCTTTCCCCGCCGTAACCGGCACCAGGGCCCCCGCGCCCGCCCCACCGGCGCCACCGGCAGCGCCCACGTCTCCGGAGCCGGAGCCGGAGCCGTCACCGGAACCCGTCGCCCCGGGCGCGCGCGTCCCCATGCCACGCGGGAAGCGGATCGCGCTCCAGGGCACCGGAGCGCTGCTGTCGATCCTGATCGCGGTCGCCGCCCCCGGCTGGTTCGCCTACAGCGTGTACGAGTACGGCCGGCCGAGCGACCACATCCAGGTGGTCCAGCCCGGGCAGACGGCCACCTGGCAACACGTCTCCTGGCGTGTCGACGTCCAGCGCATCCCGGACCCGACAGGGAAGAAGGACACCTCTGACCGCCAGTGGATGAAGATCATCGCGACGAGGACGGCGCTGGACGGCGAGGGCGCCATCCGGCACGGTGCGCCCGACGTCGAGCTCAAGGACAAGGCCGAGCGCACCTGGAAGACCCAGTTGCTGAACGACACGACCCCTCCGGACACCGAGGACAACAAGGTCGGCACGCCGTACCGGCTCGAGTTGGTCGGGGTGGTCCCGCCCGCGATCGCGGACGAGGTCATGGTCGAACTGCGCCCGAGCACCTACCGCAGTGTTCCCGGGCAATCCGTCGAGGACATGATGAAGGAAGCCACGACGACGGAGGAGAAACGGGACCAGGTGCTGAGATTCCTCCGCTGAGCGGCGTCACCGGCCGAGACGGCTCCGGGTGGCGGCCAGGTCGAATGTGGCGGCGATCAGGCACATCGTCAGCGTGGTCGTCACCAGATCGGTGACGAACTCCACCGGAACATCGGTGACGAACCACAGGTAGGGCCGGTCACTGGCCATGAGATAACGACCCGCCCTGCCGAGATAGTCCGATCCCACGTGGAGCCCGACGTAGCACAGGGCGAACAACCCGAAGAGGGGAGCGCCTCCCCGGATCGTCAGCCGGAATGCGTTGATCAGCGGGATCCACCGCTCGGTCCAGCCGGCGGTCAGCCGGGCGGCCGCCCTGCGGGTCAGCGTGTGCGTCTGCTGCATCCGCGCCGCGACCGTTTCCAGCCGCGTTCCCCTGATCGTGGTCTCGGTGTCCTCCACGTACGCCCCGTACACCAGGACGCCGACCGTGAGCCAGGCCAGCGGCAGGATCAGCGCCTCGACGACGTACGGCCAGACGTTGCCCAGGAACTCCGAGAACACCGCGAATCCCGGGACGTTCGCCTCGGCGTTGGTCCTCCACTCCTTCAGCGCCGCGACGGCCGTACGCGTGCCGACCCATCCGGCGCGCGTGTCCACGGCGGCGCCGACCGCGTTGAGGCCGTAGAACACGAACGCGAGTTCTCCGAAGGTGGCCACGATCCCGGAGAAGCGCCCTTCACTCGCCTCGTGACGGCGCCCGAAAATGGTCTTCAGCACGTACGCCAGCACCATCGCGACCAACGAGATCGTCACATCCAGGTTGATGAGGCCCGCCATCACCTGACTGTTCTGACCGCTGAATGCGTCCGTGAAGAAGACGTCCGGCTTTCGGAACAGGTCGATGTTCATTAAGTCCGTGACGTCTTGCTGGACGAAGCCCCAGGTCATGTAGATGCCGGCGAACAGGAGCGCGGTCCGGTTGAGCGCTCCGAAGATGCCCTCGCGTCCCTCGCCCGCCGCCCGGCGGGCCCGGGTCTCCATCAGCGCCCCACGGATCACGTGCAGCATGCCCGCGGTCGTGGCGAGCGACGTCATCACGACGAGCGTGAACAGGAACACGGTCAGGATGAGGCGCGCCTGGTACCACGAACCATGCGAGACCGTCGCGGCCAGCAGGAGCAGCCCCCAGCGCACGACACGCCCGAGGGCGAACCACATGATCAGCGGGAGCGCGCACGACCCGGCGATCCGCAGCATGTGCAACGGCAGCGAGTACGGCGACAGCATCCATGGCCGCGTACGTGATTCGGCGGCCTGGCGGGGGGCGACAAGCGCGGACGTTCCGGACATCTGGTGCATGGTATCGGGTCTCGTCCCGTCACATCCGCAACATCGACCGGAGAAGCGCGCCTCTCATCGCCGACGGCTGTATCCGCTCGGTTCGCGCAGAAGCTCCATGGTCTCATCGGTACTCATCATCGCGTCGCGGTTGTCGTCGGGCGTCAAGCCACGTGCAGCCATGAGCGCAACGCCTGTCTGATAACCTCGCTCGCACTGGTGTGATCGACCTGGGCCCGGCGGATGAGCGCGTCCTTCAGCTCGGGATCGAGGCGTACGGGAACGACCTCCGCCGGCGCCGCCCCGAGTGGGCGCCTCCCCCCTCTGCGACGAAGTTCCGGGACGTCGTATCCTTCCTCCGCCTCGGCCACGAGTCGCTCGATGCGCTCCTCGCTGACGGGAACGCCTTTCGACATGAACTGCGCCGGTTCCTCCATCTGTCCCCCTCTCACGGAAGCAGTTGCCGATACTTGGCCCTCATTCGCATGGCATGAATGACCAACTCTGCCTCGTCAAGCAGCAACACCACCGTTTCGAGCAGGTTGCCCGCACGATCGGGTCCCAGCCGCAACTCTCGTCCCGGTCCCTCATCCCCCTCACCGGAGAGCGAGTAGGCGACCAGGAAACGAGTGGCGGCATGAACCACATCATCGGCATCGACGCCGTGCTTCAAAGCGGATTTGTGCACCTCCACGCTAGCAAACGTATTACGAAACCAGAAGGTCACGCAGGGTAAACGACCATTCGTCACGGGCGGGGATCCGCCGTCGGCCGCGTGACCACACGCCAGGCGCAGAAAGAAGCGGCGACGCCGACGGGGCAAATGAAAAGGAAAGGGCCGGTGCGTCGGGAGACGCACCGGCCCTTTCGGGAGAACCAGATCAGACCGCGACGGCGAGCTGGGCGACCTCGCCCAGCTTGGCCTCGACGGCGACGTCCTTCGTGACGCCACCGCCCGCGATGATGCGGACCGTCCACGAGCCGGGAGCGGCGAAGAAGCGGAAGACACCCTCATCGGAGACGACGACCTCGCCGGTGAACTCACCGGAGTGGTCGAGCAGACGGGCGTAGGCCGTACCGGCGCCGGAGACGACGCCCTGGATGACGGCCTGCGTCGACAGGTCGATGCCCGCCGGCAGTGCCACGGTCTGCTCCGGTGCAGCGCAACCCTGAGTAGTCATCAGCGAGCCTCCCCAAGCTCCACGGGCACGCCCACGAGCGAGCCGTACTCGGTCCACGAACCGTCGTAGTTCTTCACGTTGGCCTGGTCGAGGAGCTCGTGCAGCACGAACCACGTGTGCGCCGAGCGCTCCCCGATGCGGCAGTAGGCGATGGTGTCCTTGCCGAAGTCGACACCGGCCTCGGAGTAGAGCTTCTTCAGCTCGTCGTCCGACTTGAAGGTGCCGTCGTCGTTCGCGGCCTTCGACCACGGGATGCTGCGGGCGGTGGGCACGTGGCCCGCACGCTGCGCCTGCTCCTGCGGGAGGTGCGCCGGAGCGAGCAGCTTGCCGGTGAACTCGTCAGGAGAGCGCACGTCGACCAGGTTCTGCTTGCCGATCGCCGCCACGACCTCGTCGCGGAAGGCGCGGAGCGAGAGGTCCTGCTCCTGGGCGGTGTAGGTCGTGGCGGCCCGCTCGGGCTTCTCCTCGACCAGCTCGCGGGAGTCGAGCTCCCACTTCTTGCGCCCGCCGTCGAGCAGCTTGACGTTCTCGTGGCCGTACAGCTTGAAGTACCAGTACGCGTAGGAGGCGAACCAGTTGTTGTTGCCACCGTAGAGCACGACAGTGTCGTCGTTGGCGATGCCACGGGCCGACAGGAGGGCCTCGAACCCGGCCCGGTCCACGAAGTCACGGCGAACGGGGTCCTGGAGGTCGTCCCTCCAGTCGATCTTCACGGCGCCACGGATGTGACCCTTGTCGTAGGCGCTGGTGTCCTCGTCGACCTCGACGAGCACGACACCCGGCGTGTCGAGGTTGGCCTCGACCCAGTCGGCGTCCACCAGGACGGCGGAGCGGCTCATGTAGTTCTCCCAGGTTGTAGACGGCGGAGGATCAAGTACATTTCGCAGCCCAGGCAGAAGCCGAAGGCGGCGTTGAGAAAGGCGGCCAGCAGTGCCGCTGCTGTCGCACCCAGAGCCAGAGGGGTGATCCCGGTGGCGAACCCGATCAGGCCGACGACCGCGAAGGCGATGCCCACGCCCTGCGCGAACCGGGGCGGCGCCGCGTCTTCCAGCTCTCCCAGCGGACCCAGCCTCGGACGGACGAACTTCCGGAAGAAGAAGCCGTACGGCGAGACGTCGAGGGCGCCGAGCACGAACACGATCGCCTGTACGGCGAGCAGCCATGCACTGCCCGTCACGAGGACGAGCGCGAGAACCACAGTCGTGACAGCCGCGCCGAAGCGCGGACCTCGGGGATCAACCTGCATCGCGGGATGCTCCTGAAGGATTCGGATTGCGGCGTTCAGCCGCGCGGAATCACCCTCAGGCCATGCGACAGAGCGCGGTCGCGACGCGGCAGAAATCAACCGCCCGTCGCTTCGTGAGCAGCTCTGTCGTGGGAGTCATGGACTCGACAGTACCCGGCGTCTCGCCATCTGTCACACCGCGTCCGACTGGTGAGACGATTTGTCCACGCCCTGATCGATTGTGACCGCCGCGCCGAGGGCCGCGATCACGTCGGCCTTCCTGGGCTGCCCGGATGCCCTTTTCACGACATTTCCCGAATCATCGAGGATCAGCACCGTCGGCGTGCGCATGATGTCGAAGCGCCGGACCAGGTCGAGGCGGCTCTCGGCGTCGATCTCGACATGCCGGACACCGGGCACCATGCCGGCGACCTCGTCCAGGATCCTGCGGGTGGCCCGGCACGGCTGGCAGAAGGCGGTGGAGAACTGCACCAGCGTGGCGCGCTCCCCCAACTCGACGCCGATGTCCTCACCGGTCACGGCACTCGTCCCCTCGCTCGTCCCGGGTTCCGCTCCCTGGCCCGGCAGGGCGCGCGGCCGTACGACGCGCAGCCGTCCGTCGCGGCGCTTCATGACGAGTCCGATGACCACGCCGGTGGCGAGCGTCACACAGAGAACGACTATCCCTACCATCGCGATGGACAACCTGCGGGCGACACGGATTCATTCCCTCCGGTTCATTCCCCCGGGTCACATGCGGACCGTGACGAGCGTCCGGCCCTCCGCGGTGGTCAGCGTGAAGTGGCGGATCTTGTCCTCCGTCAGCTCGGTCGACCCGTCGAACGTGACCGTGGTCGGGGCGTACCCCTGAGCGGTGGCCTTCCAGCTCGCCACTCCGGAGACCGTGCCGTCCATGCCGACGGCGGTGAGATGGCACACCACACCTGAGCGCAGGCCCGTGACGGTCGCCACGACCCGGGTGCCCCCCTCGCCCGGCGTCAGCTCGACCCGCAGCTCCACATTGCCGCGCTTCGCGCTTTTCACCGTCGGAGCCACCAGCGTCTGCACCGGCTCATCGGAGGCGCCCGAAGGCTGCGTCTTGCGCGCCACGTCGCCCATGCCGCCGGCGCCGATGTCAGCGGCGGCGGAGTCCGCGGCGGCGGAGTCCGCGGCGGCGCTGGCGGCTTCCTCCGGCCGCGCCATCGTGGACACGGTGGAGGAGCCCCCCGCCGAGCTGTCCGCGGCGTGCTGCGCGACGGTGGTGGCCCAGGTCGTCCCGCCCAGGGCGGCGACCACGACGGACGCGGCGAGCGCGAGCATGACCCGCGAGCGGCGCCTGCGCCGTACGGTGGCGGTGAGCAGGCGGTCGAGCATCTCGCGCGGCGGGTCCGCCGCGTGCCGGATGTCCTCCTCGGACACGCGGGCGAGCAGCGGCGGAAGACCGGACAGCTCCGCCAGCTCGGCCAGGCAGTCCGGGCAGTCGTCCAGATGCGCCTCGACCTCGGCGGTCTCCTCGGTGTCGAGCGCGCCCAGGACGTACACGCCGAGTGAGATCCGGACGTCTTCGCAGGTCATGGCGCCAGCCCCCGTTCCTCCAGAGCCAGCTTGAGTGCCCGGAGCGCGTAGAAGGTGCGCGATTTGACCGTTCCCTGCGGGATGCCGAGGATCTCTGACGCCTCCTTCACCGATCTCCCCCGGTAGTACGTCTCCAGGAGCACCTCGCGGTGCTCCGCCCTGAGCGAGGCCAGCGCCTCCGCGACGGCCCACGACTCGACGGCCTTCTCCAGCTCGTCGTCGGCGGGCAGCACGGCCAGTGCCTCGTCGCCGGTCTCCTTCGGCCGTGACCTGCGCGCCCGGTGCTGGTCGACGACGAGGTTACGTGCCACCGTGAACAGCCAGGCACGCACCGGCCGCCCGGACAGGGCCGACGGGTTCTTCCAGGCCCGCAGCAGCGTTTCCTGGACGACGTCCTCCGCCCGGCCGGGATCGCCCGTCAGCCGCAGCACGTATCCGTACAAGGGCCCCGCGTGATCGTCGAAGAGCACGCGGACGAGTTCCTCGTCCGCGGTTCCGGCTGCGCTCACGTCCTCATGACGTAGGGACGGATCGTCGGGTTCAGCGGAGCGGGACATCGGTTGCCGAGCCTTCGACCGCGAGCCCCTCGGGCACCGACCTCACCTTGTTGATCTTGAGATTGAGCGGCAGGTTCTTCACGGGAACGGTGAACCCGATGAACTTCTCCACATTCGGCACGGAGATGCCGCCGGCGATCTTCACATCGGACGGGATGAGCCGGATGCCGCCCTGGACGGTCTCGATCTTCATGTCGGCGGTGACCGGAATGTTCTGGCCGAGCACGGTGACCTTGCCGGACACCCGCAGCGTGTCGCCGCCTCCCCCCTCGATCTTGATGCCGCGGGGCGCCCGCGCGTCGAGGGTCTTGCGGGAGATCACGACGGTGCCGGTCACCCGCTCGGCGCGGAGATCGGCCTTGGAGGCGTCCTGGATCAGGTCGGCCAGCGGGGCGGACACGCCGTAGAGCGTAGCGTCGATCTTCGAGATCGTGACGCCTTCACGGGTCAACTCGCCCATGGCGATGCTGATCTCCTCATAGTGCCCGGAGATCGCCTGGGTCAGGAAGGGAATGCCCTCGACATGGACGGTCGGGGTCGAGCTGAGGTCGTACTTCGCCTCGATCTGCCTGGCGATCTCTCGCTGCACCCCCGCGACCGCGACCCGGTCGAGGACGGCCAGCACGACGACGAGCAGGATCAGGAACACGACGAGCTTGCGCATCCGTCTTCCTCCGGGGGCACGCGGTCTGACGGGGGCACGCGGGTCGGCTCACCCTTGGTCGTGCCTGACAAATCATGCCCTGTCGCGCGCGGCCCAGATAGCGCCTCGCCGCGTTGTCGTCGTCGGCCGGAGGCTCCACTCCGACCTCCTCCTCCGCCATGCGACGCGTCCATCCGAATCCGCGCTCGCGACGGGCAGCATGTGTCCGGCACTTTCTAGCGCCTCATCCCCCGGCAAAGGGAGGTAAAACTTCGACGACCGCTCCCTCGGGCAGATCGATCGAATGGGGATCCCGCGTCCCCACCGGCGCGCCGTTCACGAGGAAGGAACAGCGCCGCAGGACCTGCGCCAGATCAGGATTCGACGAGATGCGCGTCAGCAGTGCCCCGAGAGTGGGCGCGTCGAACGGCTCCTCGGCGACCCCCGCCGCGGCCTTCGCGGCCGCCCAGTAACGGACCGTGCCCGTGGCCATGGTCCTCCTTCCCGACCCCGCCGTCCGGAGCCGTTTCCGACCCCCCGGCGGACACCTGTGCGTAGCCGTGCGGTTACGCTGATTGTCCGCGTGAAGAACTGTTTACACGCCCGACTCACAATGGACGCAATATTCCTGTGGGCTACCCTACGGAAGACGGGACCTGGGCGACGTTGCCCCCGGGTCCTTACGTGTTTGTACGGCTGAAGCCGTGATGACGCGGAGGAGGCGAGCCTGTGAACGTGCACAGCGCGGTGCTCTCCCGGCGCGCCCGACCGTTTCACTTGTGACGAGGAGGGCATGTGAGCGAGCGATCTCGACAATCCCGCGAAACCGCGGGCGTGGCGAGGAGGCCGATGTGAGCAACCTGCTCCTGCTGACGAACGTGCTGGAGCCCTCCGCTGAGGTGCTTCCGGCGCTCGGTCTGCTCCTGCACTCGATACGCGTGGCGCCCGCGGAGGCGTCCGCGCTGATCGACGCCCCGCCCGCCGACGCCGTACTGGTCGACGCGCGGCGCGAGCTCGCCCATGCCAAGAGCCTGTGCCGACTGCTGCGCACCACCGGGATGGACTGCCCGCTGCTGGTCATCGTGACCGAGGGCGGCCTGGCCGCGATGACGGCCGAGTGGGGCGTGGACGACGTACTGCTGGACAGCGCCGGCCCGGCCGAGGTCGAGGCCCGGCTGCGCATGGCGACCGGCAGGTTGTCGCTGGCCGCCGCCGAGGACGTCCCGGACGAGATCCGCAGCGGCGATCTGGCGATCGACGAGGCGACCTACACGGCCCGGCTTCGCGGGCGCGCGCTCGACCTGACCTTCAAGGAGTTCGAGCTGCTCAAATACCTCGCGCAGCACCCGGGGCGGGTCTTCACCCGCGCCCAGCTGCTGCAGGAGGTGTGGGGATACGACTACTTCGGCGGCACCCGCACCGTGGACGTGCACGTCCGGCGGCTGCGCGCCAAGCTCGGCGCCGAGTACGAGTCGCTCATCGGAACGGTCCGGAACGTCGGCTACCGCTTCGTCCCCGACCGTGGGGGCGAGCACGCCGAGACCGGCGAGCAGGAGCCCGCCCACCACTGATCCCGATCCGGTTCGCCGTCTCCGGCGGGAGCCGTACGGGACCGGGGGGTGAGGCCCGCCCCGGGCGGGACGGGCCTCATGAGGGTCGCCGTGATCAACCGACCTTGGTGATCCGGGTCAGCGCGGGCGGCGCGATCGGGGAGTTGGCCGTGAGATAGGCGGTGAAGGCGTCCACGTCGAAGCCGCCGTTCCACGTCCACAGGTCGGTGCCCTTGGTGAACTCGGTGAAGGCGTCGCCACCCGAGACCAGGAAGTTGTTGGCCGCGACACGGACCGACTGGGTGTCGGTCACCGCCGCCCCATCGATCTTGAGGTCCGAGATCCGGGATCCCCAGGCCGCGCTCGCGTTGTAGCTGTACGTGAGGTTGGACGAGGGCTGCAGGATCTTGGTGAACGCCTGGGCGTTCGGGCCTCCCGTGAACTGCTGCTCCAGAACGGTCTTGAGCTCGGCGCCGGTCAGCGTGACGGCCTGCAGCAGGTTGTTGAACGGCTGCACCGCGAACGCCTCGCCGTACGTGACGACGCCGTCGCCCTCACCGGCCGGGGAACCGGCGTAGGTGAGGAGCGTCCTGACGCCTCCCGGGTTCATCAGGGCGATGTCGGCGTTGCCGCCGTCCTTCTTGGCCGCCGCGAGCTGCGCGTCCGCGATGACGTCGCCGAGCGCCGTCTCACCGCTGCCGCCCGACGGGGCGACGTTGGTGATGTCCGCGGTGATCTTGCCGACGGGCGCGTTCGCCTTGGACGCGACGGCCGTCTTCCAGTACGAGACGAGCGAATCGATCGTGGGGTCGGCGGCGTACTTGGTGATGTCGAGACCCGCGTTGGCCGGGCCCTCCACGGCGACGACCTTGTTGTCGGCGGTCACCGAGGAGCGGATGACGTCCCGGGTCTTCTTGTCCACCTGGAAGTCGATCTGGGTGAGCACCCGGCCGAAGGACGACCCCTGGGTGAAGTACCGGGTGTTGCCGGCCGGGTCGGTCGTCGTGCAGACGTACGCCTGGTGCGAGTGCCCCATGACGACGAGGTCCACGTCGGCGCTGAGGTTGGTCGCGATCGTCCTGCCCACGCCCGTGGTCAGCGGGCAGGCGTCGGGGCTCTGGTTGGCGGTGATCGAGTCACCCTCGTGGACCAGTGCGACCATCGCGTTGACGCCGCGCCTCTTCAGCCAGGCAGCAGCCCGGTTGCCCGCCTCGACCTCGTCCTGGAAGGTGAGGCCCGCGATGCTGGCGGGCGTCACGATGGACGGAGTGGTCTTGGTCACCAGTCCGATGTAACCGATCTTGACGCCGTTCACCACGCGGATCGCGATGGGCGGCAGCGCGTGCTTGCCGTCGTCGTCGACCACGTTGGCCCCGATGTAGTCGTACTTGGCGCCCTTCCACTTGCCCGCGGGCGAGCAGCCGTCCGTAGGGTGGCAGCCGCCCTTCTGGAGGCGGCGCAGCTCCGTGAGACCTTCGTCGAACTCGTGGTTGCCGACGGAGGAGACGTCGAGCCCGAGCGCTCCGAGCACCTGTACGGTGGGCTCGTCGTGGAAGGCCGCGGAGATCAGCGGCGAGGCGCCGATCAGGTCACCGGCCGCGACGACGTCGGTCCGGCCCTTGATGGTGTTCTGCTTGATCGCGGTGGCCAGATAGGCCGCGCCGCCCGCGGACTGGACGGTCACGCCCGTCTCGTTGACGATGCGGCCGCTGGACCCGGTCGGGGTCTCCAGGTTGCCGTGGAAGTCGTTCACCGTGAGCAGCCGGATCGGGATCGGCTGAGGCTTGGCGGAGGCGGTCGGCGCGGCGGCCGCGGGGAGCGCGGCCAGGGTCAGTCCCGTCGCCGCGGCGACGCCCGCCACCGCGAGGCGGAGAAGGGAGCGAGAGGTCATGGAACATGACAGTAAGACCGCGACCTTTACATGAGATGGCGAAGAGACAACGATTCGCCGCTCATGATGATGGCGGCTTTTGCCACTAGACGGAACTGAGGTATGCGACGTGGACGTGCGTGTGGAGACCAGGAGACGACTCGATGACGAACAGGTCACCGACGTCATGGAACTGGTCCGGGAGGCCGCGGAGGCCGACGGGGTGCGTCCGCTCAACGAGCACGCGATGCTGCGGCTGCGCCACGGCGGCGATCCGGGGGCGAGAGCCGTACTGATATATGAGGGCGGGACGATCGCCGGGTTCGCGCACCTGGACCCCGCCGACCCGGTGGAGGGGACCGGCGGCGAGCTGGTGGTCCGCCCGGCGCTGCGCGGCCGCGGGCTCGGGCGGCGGCTGCTTGAGGCGGTCCTGGCGGAGACCGGCGGGCGGGTCCGCCTCTGGGCGCACGGAGACCATCCGGCCGCGGGCGCGCTGGCCGCGTCCGCGGGCCTGTCGCGCGCCAGGTCGCTCTGGCAGATGCGGCGTCCGCTGGACGCGCCGTTCCCCTCCGTTAGCGTGCCCGAGGGCGTACGGCTGCGCACGTTCGTCCCCGGCGAGGACGAGGACGCGTGGGTCGCGCTCAACGCCCTGGCGTTCTCGACGCACCCCGAGCAGGGCGCGTGGACGCGGGAGGATCTGGAGCTCCGGGAGCGGGAGCCGTGGTTCGACCCCGACGGCTTCTTCCTCGCCGTACGGGACGACTCCCTGGCGGGCTTCCACTGGACCAAGGTCCACGAGGGTGACGGGCAGGATCGTGAGCCCGTCGGCGAGGTCTACGTGGTCGGCGTGGACCCCGCCGAGCAGGGCTCGGGGCTCGGCCGCGCGCTGACGCTCGCCGGCCTCGAGCACCTGCGCTCGCGCGGCCTCGCCCAGGTGATGCTGTACGTGGACGAGGAGAACAGGGCCGCGGTCAGGCTGTACGAGTCACTCGGGTTCACCCGTTGGAACACGGACGTGATGTACCGCGGCTGAGGCTCCTACTCCAGGATCCAGTGCAGGCCGAGGTAGGCCAGGGCGGCCACCACGGCGGCGGCGGGGATCGTGAGCACCCAGGCGGTCACGATGTTGCCCGCGATCCCCCACCGCACGGCCGACAGGCGCTTGGTGGCGCCCACGCCCATGATCGCGCTGGTGACGGTGTGCGTGGTCGAGATCGGCGCTCCGAAACCGATCGCGGCGGTGTAGAGGACGGACGCGGCCGCCGCCTCGGCCGCGAAGCCGCGCGGCGGGTCCAGGTGGATGATCCGCCGGCCCAGTGTCCGCATGATGCGCCAGCCACCGGCGTACGTGCCGAGGGAGATGGCCGCGGCCGAGGCGGTGATGACCCACTCGGGGATTCCCGCGTCCGGCGAGACGTAGCCGCCCACGACGAGCGCGAGGAAGATGACGCCCATGGTCTTCTGCGCGTCCTGGAGGCCGTGACCGAGCGCCATGGCCGCCGCCGACACGGTCTGGGCGTACCGGAAGCCCCGGCTGGTCGAGCGCGGACTCGACTTGCGGAAGATCCAGAGGATGATGATCATGATGATGCCGCCCAGGATGAATCCGACGACGGGCGACAGAACCATGGGGATGACGACCTTCTCCACCACACCGCTCCAGTGCACGGTGGCGCTCGCGGCGATGGCGGAGCCGACCAGACCGCCGATGAGGGCGTGACTGCTCGACGAGGGCAGGCCGAAGTACCAGGTGATGAGGTTCCAGACGATCGCTCCGATGAGCGCCCCGCCCACGACTATCAGGCCGTGCGAGCCGTTCGGAGCGTCGATGATCCCTTTGCCCACCGTCTGGGCGACCGAGGTACCGAGGTGCGCGCCGATGAAGTTCATCACGGCGGCGAGGAGCAACGCGATCCGCGGGGTCAGCGCCCGCGTGGACACGGAGGTCGCGATCGCGTTGGCGGCGTCATGGAAGCCGTTGGTGTAGTCGAACACCAGAGCGACGACGATGACGCCGATGACGAGTGCGAGCTCCACTTAGCTTTCCTTGACCGCGATCGACTCGATCGTGTTCGCCACGTGTTCGAACGCGTCCGCGGCGAGTTCGAGCTGCTCGATGACCTCACGCATCTTCATGACCATGAGGGCGTCGTACTCGCCGCTGAAGAGCTTGGCCAGGAGCCGGCGGTAGATCTGGTCGGCCTGGTTCTCCAGCCGGTTGATCTCGATCCAGTACTCGTTGAGGTTCTGCATCGAACGCAGGCGCGGCATGGCGTCGGCGGTCAGTTCGGCGGCCCTCTCCAGCACCTCGACCTGACGGACGACCTCTTTGGGCAGGTGGTCGATCTGGTAGAGGACGATGAGGTCGGCGGCCGCCTCCATGAAGTCCATGACGTCGTCGAGGTTCGAGGCGAGGCGATAGATGTCCTCACGGTCGAACGGCGTGATGAAGCTCTCGTTGAGACGCTTCATGATCGCGTGAGTGCGCTCGTCACCCGCGTGTTCGCAGGCCCGCATCTTGTCGGCCAGGGCCTCCCGGTCCGATCCGTCACTGATGATCTCTACCAGTAGCCGGGATGCGGTGACGAGGTTGTTCGCGGAGTCGGCGAACAAGTCGTAATAGCTGTCCTCACGGGGCGTGAGACGCAGGCGCACGTCATTCTCCAGAGGTGAGGTGCGGGGATGGTCCGCAGAGAAGAGTACGGGTAACCAGTTGAGATGCGAACTTAAGGGTATGCATGCCCGCTTGTAACCATCTCTTCCTGTTATGGCTGCCCTGAGGTCAGGTGCCAACACCTGGGCGGTTGCGAGGTGCAGCGAGCCTGGTGAGGCCCGTGTTCATATCTTCGTGCGGTGAAAGTTCAGGAACGACCGGCTCGGCGTCGGCCCGCGCTGCCCCTGGTAGCGGGAGCCGTACCTCCGGGAACCGTACGGGAACTCGGCGGGTGAGCTGAGCCGGAACATGCACAGCTGGCCGATCTTCATGCCCGGCCAGAGCTTTATCGGCAATGTGGCGACATTGGACAACTCCAGAGTGACATGCCCGTCGAACCCCGGATCGATGAAGCCCGCGGTCGAATGGGTGAGCAGGCCCAGCCTGCCCAGGCTCGACTTGCCCTCCAGTCTGGACGCGATGTCGTCCGGGAGGCTGATCACCTCGTACGTGCTGGCCAGGACGAACTCGCCGGGGTGCAGGATGAACGGGTCGTCGCCTTCCGGCTCGACCAGTCGGGTGAGGTCGGGCTGCTCCATGGCCGGGTCGATGTGCGGGTACCGGTGGTTTTCGAACACACGGAAGAACCGGTCCAGCCGTACGTCCACGCTGGACGGCTGGATCATCTCCGGTTCGTACGGGTCGATCTTGACCCGTCCGGTCTCGATTTCGGCACGGATGTCACGGTCGGAAAGCAACACGCGTGCAAGGGTAACCGCCCCCACTCCGACGTCGTGGTGGACATCGACCGGAAGAGGCACACCCATCCGGGCTCACACCCCTGATGTGGGTCTCACCTCCCCCGAATCCGCCCTGCGACAGGGACACGACGCACCTCGGGGGTGAATCTTGGCTCGACCTCTCGGGCCAGGCGCCCGGCCCGATGGCGGCACCCCGGGACGGCACACGACCACCACCGGTGAGCCATGAGATCTTTCGGAACTTCTCGGCCTCGACGACGAGACCACGCCGACTTTCCGCTAGAGTGATGGACGCGGTCGGCTCTTCGGAACGGCCGATGCGGGTGTAGTTCAATGGCAGAACATCAGCTTCCCAAGCTGACAGCGCGGGTTCGATTCCCGTCACCCGCTCCAACCACGAAGGCCCAGGTCAGGGAGTAGATCCCCACCCGGGCCTTGATCATTTCTGACACCTGTTCGATCTTCCGTGCAATTAGCGTGCAATTAGCCGACGGGGACGAGCGTGCCCGCCGAGCCGTCCTCGTCCTCGTCACTTGCTCGGCTGATGTGCTTGTCGATCGCGTCCGTGATCGCCTTGTCCGCCCCGCGTACGGCGTGCTGATAGATCATGGCCGCCCTGACGTTGTCGTGTCCCATCCGGGCCATCAGGTCCTTGAGCCCCGCGCCCGACTCCGCCGCGAGCATGTTGCCAGTGTGACGAAGGTCATGGAAGTGGAGGCCCGGCATTCCCATCTCGCGGACCACATCTACCCAACGGATACGGGCGTTGAAGCCGCTCCGTCGCAGTGCGCCGCCCTTTGCGCCGGGGAAGAGGAGCGCGCCCGGTTCGTCGAGGACGTAGGTACTCAGGTGCTCACGCAGTGCGGGGATGATCGCCTGCGGGATGCCGATCACCCGCCGTCCCGCCTTGGACTTCGGAGGCCCGAGAACCAGCTCACCCGTAGACCGCTCGATGAAGGCCGCCCGAACGCGAACCGTCGCGGCCTCCAGATCGAGGTCACTACGGCGAAGCGCGCTCACCTCACCCCATCGCAGACTCGCGAAGGTCGCCAGCAGCACCAGGGCGCGGAACCGCCGATCCTGGGTGGAGTCGGCCCGGCCGTCCGTGCCCATCTTCCACAGCGCCCGCTCAGCATCACCCCTCGTCATGAAGACCTCGGGATGAGTACGCATCTCGCCATGCCGCTGGAAACGCAGCCGGTAGGCACCGTTCTTGACCTTGCGGACGTTGCCGATCGGACGACGCGCGATGCGGTCGGCCAGTTCGAAGACCTGGGCCACGGTCAGCACCGGGCGTTCCTCGGGATGCTCGTCGCCGGCCCCGCGGATCCGGCACGGGTTGGCCGGGATGATCTGGTCATCCTCAGCCGCCGTCATCAGCACCGCCCGTAGCAGCCGGTACGCCTTGGCCGCCATCGAGACCGAGACCCCGTTGCCGAGCAGGTCGGCCCGCCACTGCCGAATCATCGCCGTAGACAGCTTGCCGAGCTGGACGCCGCCGAGATACGGCGTGATGTGCTTCTTGAGCAGCCACGTATAGGTCGACAGTGCGTGGACGCAGCCCCGGACGCTGAGAGATCCATGTCTCGGCGTAGTCCTTGAGCTTGATCTTTCCGCGATCCGGGTCCGTCCACTCCCCCGAGATCATTTTGGCCTCGATCAGCGTGAGCGCCCGTTCGGCATCGCCTTTGCGCTCGTACGTCTCGGAGCCCGTTCGCCTGCGCCCGTCCGGACCCAGGTAGCTCACCTGGTAACGCCCAGAGGGAAGCTGACGGATGTTGCCGAAACGGCGATGGTTTGGCTTGTTGCCTTTGGCCATCAGGCCGCCCTCCCCGAGACGTCGTGAGCCGTCAGGGGCGCGACGGTGCCCGCGACGATGAAGGCGATCAATGCTGACTCTGAGATCCGGACGTGGCGGCCTACCTTGACGAACTCGATGCGCCGTTCCGCGATCAGGCGACGAACGAAACGGACCGAGGTGTTCAACCGTTCGGCCGCTTCGGAGGCGGTGAGCAGTGGATCCAAGGATGTCCCTCCCTTCAGGCCGCAGGCCGAGTTGCCGAAAGATCTTGGTCGGGTTGTCCGTCTGCTTGGGCCTGGAGCCGGGCCAGGTGGTTGCGCCATCGCTGGCGTTCGTGGACCGAGCGCAGGAGCCGGACGCCGATGGGGTCGAGGCCGGGATCACCAGGCTTGACCTGCCGCCAGACGTAGCGGTGCGGGTCGACGGGTTCGTCTGGGAGGCCGAGGGCTTCCAGGACCCAGGTCCGGCGGTCGTGCTTGTGCTCGGTCAGGGTCTTGTTCGACCACTTGCGAGAGACCAAGACGCGCCGCCCGGCGTAGCCGAGGTGTTCGGGCTTGTGCGCCTTGCCCCGGCATCGGCCTGGGGTCATGCCCGGCTTCGCGTTCTTGGGCTGTACGCCGTAGCGGAGCCAGTTCGGGCAGGTGGGCGAGCACGGCTCGTATCGGAGGGCCGCGCCGAGGCGTTTGGCGTGGAGCCGCTGAGTCTCGTCTTCCGGGTCGATCGCGTCGCCGATGGAATTGGTCAGGTACTTGGACAGGTAGCGGATGCACGTGTCGGCATCGGTGGTCCCGGCGAGGACGCCTTGGATGTCGAGCTGCGGGCCGAAGCGGACCAGGTGCAGGGGTTCGGCGTCGTCGTCCTGGTCGAGTTCGTCGAGGGCTTCATCCCAGGTGGGCAGGACCTCGCCGGTTTCCGGGTCGAGGTAGTCGGCCCCGTCCGCCCAGACGGGCAGGTGATCGCCCTCGAACACGACTTGATCGACGGGGGGCCACCACGCCTGGTGGTAGGTGGCCGCCGCGATCTGCTTGATCTCCGCGCGCGGCAGGTGTCCCCGGACGGCCATGTGCAGGTGCGGGGCGAGCCGCTTCTGAGGTTCGACCGTCGCGAAGTACTGGACATCGAACCCGGCCACGCGGCGGAGGTTCTGCACGAACCGGTCCACCAGCTTGGAGAAGTGCAGCGCGTCCCGAGCCGCCCGCGCGTAGTCGTAGGTGCTCGGATCGACGGGTGCGCCGTTCTTCCTGACCCGCCCGTACGACGGCAGGGTGAGGGTGATGAACATCGACGGCCGGAACGTCCTGCCGTCCGCACCGGTGAAGGTCCGCCCGAGCGTCGTGGTGCTCATGGTCCGCTTGGGCAGGTCCGGGGCGTCCTGCCGCCGACGAGTCGAGCGCGACCGCTTCCCCAAGGTGCGGCCGAGGACGGTGCCGCGCATCCCGGCCCGGTTGATCTCGTCGTCGAGGTCGCCTATCGCCGCGTCCAGGTCGGTGGTGTCGTCGCCGGCCTTTTCCGCCTCGTCCCGCCAGGCCTGGGCATCGGCCCGGAGTTCGACGAGGTACCGCTGATAGTCGTCCGCCTCGTTCGGGGTGTTGACCGGCTCATGGTCGAGGTGCCAGCCCTCCCGGCACTGGGCCATCCGAAGCTGCCGGTTCCGCTTCGCACACGGAGGGCACTTGCTCTCCAAAGTCGCCCCGCACGGCACGTCGATCGTTTCGACCTTGCCCGTGTAGGTGTCGAGCCGCCGGAGCGCGATCGGGCGGATGCACACGCCGTACTGCTTGGCGATCTCTTCAACGACCTCTCGGGCGAGCGGTTGAGCCATCCGCACCGCCCGAGGGGTCGCCCTGTCCGTCGTATTGGTCACCGGCCACCGCCACAGACGTCGAAGCCGTCGAGGGGGCTGATCGAGTCGGGACCGTCGATCGAGTCGAAGCCGTCGAGGGGGTCGAGCAATATGGACGCCTTCTCACCGCACTCACGGCACTCGACCACGCCCCAGACCGGGTACAGCCAGAGAGCGTTGGAAGTGCCGCAGGCCGCGCAGGTCAGTTCGTCGAGCAGGTGGGCGATCTCAACCATTGGCCCGCGCCCCCTCACGCTCCACGACCGCGAAGCGCTGTGCCGGGATGGACTCGGCAGGCGTCGGGCCTGTGGGCATGGCGTACTCGGCGACCATGGCGCGGATGTCGTCATCGGAGACGTACGCGGCCCGGACCCGCACCGGGTCGGGTGAGGTTTCCAGCCGGACGTATCCGACCCCGGCCCCGAGCGTGGGAACCGGTGAGATGTGGTCGGCCAGAGCGCCGCGATCACGAGCGCCGTCGCCGAGGACCATGTCCACCTGCTCGGACTCATCGAGCCGGAGCGCGATCTTGTCGGGAAACAGGTTGCGGATGTTCATGACCTCCTTGCGCGGGTCCTGAAGCGCGGCCATGACCCCGACGCCGACGGCGCGCCCCTGGGTGGTGAGCGTGGCGAGCGCGGCTATGATCCGCAGCTTCAGGCCCTTGTCGGACTGGTAGGCGGTCAGGAACGCAACTTCGTCGACGAGGACCAGGACGAACGGATCCGCCACGGTCGGCGTGTGGGAGCGCTGGAGGCCGCCGAAGCGGTCCGCGCGTTCCTGCATCACCGCCACGGCCGCCTCAAGCAGGTCCGCACAGTCGGCAGGGTCGGCCGCATACCGGTCGCCGAACAGCGCCCGTCCGAAGGACAGTTCCATCCGCTTGGGATCCAGCGCCCAGACCTGAGTGAGGCCCGCTCGCATCGCCGGGAGCAGCCCGCGGATCGTCCCCCACAGATAGGAGCCCTTGCCAGCCCCGGTAGCGCCCGCAATCAGAACATGAGTCCCGTGGACTTTGAGCCGCAGCGGCCGACCGTCCTCACACGCGCCGATCTCGACGGGACCGACCGATGCCGTGTCCGGGATCGGGACGGCGGGCAGAGGCACGGCGAGCGGGTCAGGACGCGGGAACGTGAGCACGAGGCGACCGGCGCGAGCGACGGTCACGCGGCAGCTGCGGGAGCCGAAGCCGTGGGCGAGGTGCTCGGCCCGGTCGGTCCAGTCCTTGACCGCCTGACCGTTGAGCATCTTCACCGTGACGCGGTCGGCCCAGCCGTCGCACTCGACCCGCGCCAGCCGGGGCAGGTAGTCCCGGCCGCGTAAGTGCCGACCGAGCCCGGAGACGATCATCACGGGCTGCCAGTGACGCCGGTAGATCCAGATGCGCCGCCAGAAGGCGAGTAGTCGCCAGCCGATGATCCGTAGGAACGAGGCCCGGTTGAGCGACGCCCAGGACAGGCCCGCCAGGAGGACGAGGCCGACGAGGACCAGGGCGAGAGGCCAGCCGTACAGGGTCCAGATCACGCCGGGGGCGGCCGGGACGGTGACGGCGATCGGGTGCCGCCAGGCGAGCCGGACCAGTCCCGCGACCAGACGCGACAGCCAGATCACGATCGTGACGAACGCGGGAGTTCGGACAATGGCCGGACGGAAGACAACAGCAGTGTCCGGAGTGGTGGAGACGAGGTTACGCGCCTCGTCTCCGGGCAGCTTGCGCAGCATTAGGCTTGGTTTCCTCTCTCAAGCATTCGCGTGTGTGGGAGATCTGAGGGGCCGCCGGAAGTTGCCGCTTCCAGCGGCCCCGCTTCATGTCTCAGGCCGCCTCACCGGAGGCCGGAGACGTGGCCGACTGGTGTTCGTCGTGCAGGCGCTCGCAGTCGGCCAGGTAGCGCGCGGCGGCGTTGAAGATCTGCCGGGCGATGTCGAGGTCAGCAGTGGTGACCGGTCCGGCCCCGCTGGTCGAGACGGTGATGTCGGCCTCGTTGGACTCGATCGACAGGTACGGCCGCCCGGAGTCGAGCACCGAGGCCTCCACCCGCAGATCCGGCGTGTAGAACGAGACGCCGAGCCGGAGCGGCTTGCCCGGATCGATCGACATCGCCACGTAGGTGTACGGGTCGCGCTCCATCAGGCCGCCGCCTCCTTACCGGCGCTGCTCTGCTTGCTGCCGGCCACCGGGTGAGGAGCCCGCATCGCTCGCGCGGTGATGGAGTAGGCCAGCCGCCCCGTGGACTGGTTCACGTACGGCCTGACCTCGATGCCGTCGAACTCCACCGGGGTGAACGGCAGGCCCGGCAGGGATGGCGGCATGGTCGGCTCGATCTCGGCGAGGAGCTTGACCGTGACGGTCTTGGCCGCTGCCTTCAGCGAGGGGTCGGCGTCCATCACGGGCGCCTGCCAGATCGGGAGGCCGGTGGTCTTGTCCCTGGCCTGGGCGTCGCCCTTGGCGTCGAAGTCCTTGGCCTTGCCGATCTCGCCGACGACGTAGCAGCCGTGCGGGAACAGCAGGTCGATGCTGATCGGGATGGGTCCCTGGATAGCCATGTCTGTCTCCTTTCGCTCAGGACAACCCGTCAGACGGTCGTCCACTTGTCCGCTTGAGTTGACTGTAGGCGGACCCCACTCGTCCGCACAAGTAACCGAGCGAAACGAGCAAGGTAAGACCTACCTAGCCTGCGCGTCGAGGCGCGCGCCACCACTCAGAGATGAGGCGCATAGCTGTGCTTAGAGGTCTAAGATCGCTCTCTCTTTGCGGTTGACCTTAGGGGGCGGGCGAAGTGGCCGTTGCGGTGCTAGTTCACGGCTTGTATCACCGCTCCGAGCACTTCGCCTTGGTCACTAAGGGCCTACAGGCAGCAGGCAACGAGGTCGTCGTTCCCGAACTACACCGGGGCTCGTTGAAGGCGGATACGGCAGCGGTACAGGCCGCCATTGACGAACTAGAGGAGCCACCCGTCGTTCTGGGCCACTCATACGGCGGATCAGTGATCACCGGCCTGCGAGGAGCGGGGCACTTGGTCTATCTGGCAGCCTTCGTACCCGACGTACATGAAAGCGCGGCAAGTCTGGGCGGGACATCCCCTCAGCTTCGCGAAGCCATCGTGCCGGAACCGGACGGTTTCACGCGGCTGCAACCCGACCTGGCCGCAGACGTCTTCTATGCCGACTGCCCCGAGCATCTCGCGGCCTGGGCGGTGAACCTGCTGTGCGCCCAAGCACCTGGTTGCGGCCGTGGGGTCCCGGAGTATCACAGCTGGAAGAACACGCCCTCGACCTACGTCGTCTGCAGGGAAGATCGGGCGATTGCTCCGGACGTGCAACGCATGATGGCCAAGCGCTGTGAGTCCGTCCGCGAGTGGGGCACAGGGCATTCCCCGTTTATCGGACAACCTCAGCTTGTCATCGAACTCCTACAGGAGCTTCTCGGCACCCCGAGTGCCCCGCCGAGTGCGACGGGCAACGCTTTGCATGGCTCCTACCTGAAGTCGGCCTATGACGCGGGATAGACATCCTCCAGCTCATGCAGGTCACCGGGCAGGGCCAGGCTCGCCACCATCAGCACCACCCCCGCCGGATCGTGCACCGTAGCCAGCACACCCAGCACCGGAGCCGACGACCCGAGAAGGTCGGCTTCCTCCTTGGTCGGCTTACGCGCGGCCAGCCGTTCCGTGACGTGGTCGAACCGCAGATGCTTGACCGCCTGGAGATGCTGACGAACCCCATGCCGGAGCGGATCAGGCTTGTCCAGATCGGTGCCCACGGCGATCTCCAGGGGGAACCACAGGGTCTCCGTCGCCGACACCCGGCCTCCGTGCTTGGATACGCGCTGACGAGCGATCACGGGGGTTCGCTCGTCAACGCCCAGCAGGCGGGCAACGTACCGAGGGGCCGGCACCCGGGACACGCTGACGATGTTCTCGGCGTTCTCGGCTTGCTCGGCCGTCGCAAGGCCCGGCCGTACCCGCTCAACCGGGCTTTCGGGTCGGCCCTTCACGAAGGATCCGCGGCCGTGCTCACGCTCGATCCATCCTTGCATCGCGAGGGTTTGGAGTGCCCGAACGACGGTCGTACGGCCCACCCCGAACTCGCGGACGAGCTGAGTCTCGGACGGCAGCATGTCACCGGGCGAGTACTCGCCGTCCCGGATACGCTGCTGAATCGCCGTCATCACCTGGGCGTACTTGGGAGGGGCGAAGTCCATGCTCATGCTAACCGCCCAATCACTTTTCCACTTGTCTGCATAAGCACAGTAGCGGCTGAGTGGGTGCCTGTCAGGACCTCAGCAGCCAGCGGGAAGGGCTATCTCATCGCGCCGAACAGCAGCGCCGCCCACATCTGTCGCGCCTCAGCTTCCCGCCACGCATGGCTTTGGGTCACAACCGGCTTGAGTTGATCGCCGCTCATTCGCTGGATGAACCACACGCCACCGCCCTGGCACAGCTCGTACCAGGTCGCGCGATGCTCGTGACAGGTCGAGGCCACACACGGAGCCGGGCGAACCGGCGGGTGGCGTGCCAGGCAAGCCGCTCGATATCCGACCGCATCGGTGGAAGGTGCGGCATGCCGCAGGACGTAACCGGGGCGACGGTACGCGTCTTCGTCGTGCTCACTTGCCAGTCCGTTCGAAGCGGACCTGTCCGGCAGCGTCCAGCGTCGCTTTGAAGATCACGCGTCGGGACCAGTCGTCCGGGACAGTGCCGAAGTCGTAGACCCGGTACGTGATCCGCCCCCACGGCTTGCTGCCCGGGTCCATCCGGCGCAGTGCCTTACGCAGCTCGTCCATCGAGGTGGCCTGCCCCGCGCTGGTCCCGCACGGCCCGAGCTGCTCGGCCCCACCGACCGTGACGAACACCTCCCACTCGAACATCTCGACGAGCACCTGCCCGCCGTCGCAGTACAGGCAGTCCTCACGCGAGGAGGTCTCGTAACCGAGCATCGCGGCCGTCGCCTGCCCGCGCCGGATCACGATCTTCCAGCCGCGCCCGTCGCACGCGGTGCACTTAACCGGAGTTGTCATGCCCGAAAGAATGAATCGCGGAAGATTCCGCTCCTATCCCATCGGGATATATCACCGGGAGATATAGAGTTCCCAGCAACAGCCATGCGCCACCAGCCCGGGGAAACGACCGGAGGCAGGAATGCACGGGAACGCTTTCGAACCGATCCAGATCCCCGCACGGGTATGGGACCGCGACGAAAGCCGGGAAATCCTCAAAAACCGCGACATAGCCGGACTGTTCACCCTCGCGGTCAAGTACGCCGGTGCCAGCCAGACACGGATCAGCGCCGCCACCGGCATCGCCCAAGGCCGCATCAGCCAGCACATGCGCGGGCAGCGCCAGGTCACCGACCTTGAGGTCTACGAGCGCATCGCCGCCGGCCTCAGCCTGCCCGACCACGCCCGGATGCTGCTCGGCCTCGCCCCGCTCGACATCGCCTCACCCACCGGCGACTACGGCGACGAGCACCAGGAGCAGGCTGAGGAACTCACCGCCCGAATCGCAGCCGCCGCAGCCATCGACCCCACAATGGTGATGATCCTCAGCACCGACACCAATAACCTTCGGCTACTTGACCGTCGCCTCGGCAGCGCTGCCATCGCCGACAAAATGCGCGCCCAAATATCCCAAATAGAGCGCGCCCATCACCACGCCGTACAGCCTAAAACTCGCGCCCAACTCGCCCACGTACTCGCCGAAACCGAATCACTCGCCGGATGGCAGGCGATCAACACCGGTGCTCTAAACGACGCCTGGACCCACTACGAGAACGCCAAGGCAGCCGCCCGCGAAGCCGACGACCCCGCCGTACTCGCCTACGTCTCCGCCGAACAGGCCTACGTCCTCATGGACCTGGGACAGCCGGCGCAGGCGACCGAACTCCTCCAGTACATCCACACCACCCATGGCGACCGAATCCCCGACCGGCTGCGCACATGGCTTTCCGCAGCCGAGGCCGAAGCCGCCGCCACCCTGGGCGACGAGACCACCTGCCGGGCCGCGCTCGACCAAGCCGCCGCCCTGCTACCGGACGGCCCTGGCGACCCAGACATGCCGTACCTGTCCATCGACGCCCACCACCTCGCCCGATGGCGGAGCAACTGCCTCATTCGCTTCGGTAACCCCGGAACCATCGAGGACCTCCGCTCAGCGCTCGTCGGGATGGACGGCACCTACAACCGGGCGGAAGCCGCGCTTCGCTGCGACCTCGGACACGCACTGTTAGCCCTGGGAGACCCAGAAGCCGCCCAACCCCACATCCAGCGCGCCCAGCACCTCGCGACCATGACCGGATCACGCCGCCAACGCAAGCGCATCGACGAACTCACCCGACTGGCTACGCGCGCCCTCCGTTGAGCCGCTCCCGCGCCGCATACAGGCCGACAAGCGTCCCCGAGGTCCAGATGTCACCGCGGGCGATCATGTCCGGGATCTCCTTCATCGGAATCCACTCGATCAGGTCCGCCTCGATCTCACCCGTCGGTTCCTTGACGAACTCGGCACCTCGCGCGAGGAACAGATCATGCTGAGAGTCGACCATGCCCGCCATCGGCTGATAGGTGACCAGGTGCTCGATCTCCTTGACCCGATACCCGGTCTCTTCCTCGACCTCGCGAGCGGCCGTCGCCATCGGATCCTCACCGGCATCGACCAGCCCGCCGGGGAGTTCCCAGCCCCAACGGTCGAAGAGGAACCGATGTCGCCACATCATCAACACCCGGTTCTGATCGTCGACCACCACCGCGATAGACGCCCGGTCCAGATGCACCGCGTGATGCTCGAACCGCTCTCCGTCTGGGATCTCGACATCAACCAGGCCCAACCGGATCCACCGGTTGTCGTAGATCAGCCGTTCGCCGTGCACGATCCAGCGCGTCTGTTCCTCGTTGGTAGCCACACCGCGACGCTACCGCCCAACATCGCCGACGTACACGGGCCTGAGACAGAACAACCACCACAGGTACCTTGCCGAAGAGAACGGGGCCCGGCCACCCCTAAGGAGTTCCAACCCTGCACCCCGAATGGCGGAGAAGGGCTCATCAGGTACGCCCAGAGAATCTTGCCCTTGATCGCCTTGCTCGGCGAACCAAAAGAGATGGGCAACACGTCCCAGTGAAGTGCGATCTCTTCGGGTAGTTCTCGCCCTGCTCGCCGTCGTCGCTCTCGCCGGATGCGACCGCGAGGAAGACAGGGCCAAATTGGATCACGTCGTAACCGCTTCATGCCCGAAGATGCCGAACCCGGACCTGTCCACACCACGCCAACCGCTCCCCGACGACTTCACACCGGTCCAGGTCATCCGCTGCCGTTGGGAGTCTCGCCTTCTGCCCGGCAAGGGGCTCTGGGAGGTCGTGATCCAAGAGCACGCCGACGGCCCCGCAACCGGGCTGATGACCGAGCTACGCCGCCCGTCCGAGAGGTCGTTGTTCGGCCAGGCCTGCACGCTTGAGGGCTTCCTGGTCGATTACTTCGTCGTGGTCGACTCTTCCGGCAGGGCGGTGCTACCCGACGTGCCGACCCGCGTATGCGGAGAGCCGTTCCCCTCCGCTCTGGCCGCCATTCGCAGCCTGCCGTACCACGTCGACAAACAGATACCCATTCGGAGGAGAGAGAGCGAAAAGGCCTTCCGGACTGACTGTAGCGACAAGTACCCAGACCTTCTCCGCCGCCAGGGAGAGCAATCGTCAAGACCTGTGGATCAAGATCTTTTAGGCGGCTATCGACGGGTCCTCAATGGCCGGT
>NZ_JADDIL010000059.1:0-65197 GCF_020826795.1 Microtetraspora sp. AC03309
GCGGGTGACCGGATGGGTGACCGGGTGGGTGGCGGGGCGGGAACGGTGAACCCGCCGTACGGCGTGCTCGGTCTCGGCCCGGAGGGTCTCCCGCCCACGGAGTGGTTCTCAGGGAACTCCCAGGCGGGTACCGGGGACAGCCCGTGGGCCGGTGGCGGCGGACCCGCGACCTCTCCCGGGCCCACCGCAGGGCCCACCGCATCCCTCGGGTCTTCGAGCTCTCCCGGCCCCGCCGCGGAGCCCACCGCGTCCCCCGGCCCTTCGGCCGCGCCCCGCGGCTCGTCCGGTACCACGCGCTCCCCCGAGCCGTCGCGCACGCCGAAGGCCGCGCGTACCAGCACACCCGCGAAGACCAAGGCGCGAGCGCGGCCCACGCGCTCTCCCACGCGGCCCAAGCCCTCTCCCACGGGGACCACAAGAACCACCCCGACCACTCGGAGGGCGCCCCTGCTGTCGGCGAGTTGCCCCGGCGGGCTCGGGAAGGCGGCCGGCGGTGTGATCACTCTGTCCGCCGGCAACGCCGCCATCTCGTGGACCGCGACCGTCCCCGACGGTGTGACCCTCCGGCCCGCCCAGGGCAGGCTCCGCGCGGGAGCAAGCGGCCGCATCACGCTGGCGGTGCTGGATCCGGGCTCAGCGGGGAGCGCGCTGATCACCTTCCGTTCCGCGGGCGGAAACCCGTACTGCCGGGTTTCCTGGGAAGGCGACGCACAGGATCAGGCGCGGTCGACGGCCGAACCTACTTGACCGTCGCATTAACGTTTCTCGACATTTGGGATAAGATCGTCCCTTCCGGCGAGGCTCGGTAAACCGGGGGACAAGGCAATGCGTCGTCATTGACGCATGCCTGCCGTGATTGGTCCCATAAGTGGGCTCGCCAACCGCGTCACAGTGGCCTCTACCAGCCGGGAGACCAGGAGACATGGGTAGGAATCGGACCGTTCCCGTCGTCGTCCTCGGCGTGGCCTGCGCCGTTGGAGCGGTGCTCGCGCTCGCCGACATCGAGACGCCGGTCCGGATGATCCTTACGCCGCTCTTCCTTTTCGTGGTTCCCGGGGCCGCGGTCGCCGGACTGTTGCGTGATCGTGACCCTCTCTCGGTGCTGACAGTCGGCGCGGCCGCGAGTCTGGCCGTCAACGTCGTACTCGCGGAAGCCATGCTGCTCTTCGACGCCTGGTCGCCCCGTGCCGGGGTGGCGACGGTCGGCGTGCTGAGCTTCTTCTTGTGGATCATCCGGTCGCTGTACCGGGGACAGGCATCAGCCGAACGGGGGGCAGGCACGAGGTGATGACCATCCTGAACCGGACCGTACGACCGTCAGAACCCTTGGAACCCTCAGAACCCTTGGAACCGACGGTTCCCCTGTGGTACCAACGCTAGCCGCACCCTCAAGTCCGCTAGCCGCGCCCCTCAGTCCCTGCCCGTAAGACCGGGATGGAACTCGCCATTCCATCCAGTCGCGCCGGTCCGTCGGGGTCTCCGCTCATGACAGACCGCCCGGAAGGACATCCCGTCACATGAGTCCCGAGCACAGCGCCACCTCCCCGTTCGCCGCCCTGCGCCCGCTGCCGACTGGCGGCCGCTTCACCCCTCTTGGGCCCCACCTGGCCATCGCTCCCACGGTGAGCGTCGTCGTCCCCGCCATGAACGAGGCGGAGAACCTGCCTCACGTGTTCGCCACCCTGCCCTCCTGGGTCCACGAAGTCGTTCTGGTCGACGGCCATTCGACCGACGACACCATCGCCGTCGCCCGGCGACTGCGTCCGGGACTCCGCGTGGTCAACCAGCGCGGGCGGGGCAAGGGGACCGCCCTGGCCGAGGGCTTCGCGGCCTGCACGGGCGAGATCATCGTGATGATCGACGCCGACGGCTCGACCGACGGCCGCGAGATCATCCAGTTCGTCAGCACGCTGGTGAGCGGCGCCGACTTCGCCAAGGGGTCCCGCTACATCCCCGGAGGCGGGAGCGACGACCTCACGTTCACCCGCAAGCTGGGCAACACGTTGCTGCGCACGCTGGTCAACCGCATCTACGGCACCCGCTACACCGACCTGTGCTACGGCTACAACGCCTTCTGGGCCCGCCACCTGCCGGTGCTCGACCTCGACTGCGAGGGCTTCGAGGTCGAGACGCTGATGAACATCCGCGCCGCGCGGGCCGGTCTGCGGGTCCACGAGGTGCCGAGCCACGAGCGTTGCCGCCTCTACGGCGAGAGCAACCTGAACGCGGTGCGGGACGGCCTGCGCGTCCTGCGCACGATCCTCAGGGAGCGGCGGCGCCCGACCGTGCGGCAGCACGCCCCGGCCGCCGCGCAGGCGGCCGACCAGGGCGCGGCATGACGTCTCTCCCGCCGCCGAGGACCTCGGTCGTCATCTGCGTCTACACCGAGGACCGCTGGGGCGACATCGGGGCCGCGGTCGAGTCGGTCCGCCGCCAGAGCCGCCCGGCGTACGAACTGATCATCGTGGTGGACCACAACCCCGATCTGCACCTGCGGCTCAAGTCCGAGTACACCGACGCCGTCGTGGTGGAGAACGCCCACGAGCGCGGGTTGTCCGGCGGCAAGAACACCGGAGTGGAGACCGCGAGGGGCGACGTCGTCGCCTTCCTGGACGACGACGCGGTGGCCGACCCCGGCTGGCTGGCCGCGTTCGAGCCGGACTTCGCCGATCCGGCCGTGGCCGGGGTCGGGGGTCTGACCCGGCCGCTGTGGGCCGTGGGCGGGCGTCCCCGCTGGTTTCCCGACGAGTTCGACTGGACGGTGGGCTGCACCTACCGCGGCATGCCCGTCGAGCGCGCCCCGATCCGCAACGTGATGGGCGGCAACGCCGCGTTCCGCCGGGAGGTCGTCGGCGAGGTCGGCGGCTTCAGCACGGGCATCGGCCGCAACGTGCAGGGGCGCAGGAGCCGCCCGCTGGGTTGTGAGGAGACCGAGTTCTGCATCCGGCTGTCGCAGCGGCGGCCGGGGTCGGTGCTGTTGTTCGAGCCCGGCGCGGCCATCGGGCACAAGGTCTCCGCCGAGCGGGCGCGGTTCGCCTACTTCCGGTCCCGGTGCTACGCCGAGGGCCTGTCCAAGGCGATCGTCACGAGCAGCGTCGGCGCGGGCGACGGGCTGTCCAGCGAACGTGACTACACCTTCAGGACGCTGCCGCTCGGCGTGCTGCGCGGCCTGGGCGACGCCGTACGCGGCGACCTCGCGGGCCTGGGCCGCGCGGCCGCGATCGTGATCGGACTGGCCTGGACGACCTGGGGCTACCTGGTCGGCGGCCTGCGCCTCAGGATCCGCTCATGACGAGAATCCCCATCCTGATGTACCACTCGGTGTCGGACCGGCCGACGGCCGAGACCCGCCCCCTGGCCGTACGCCCGGGAGACTTCGCCGAGCAGCTCGGCTACCTGCGGGACGCGGGGTTCACGCCGCTCACCGTGGCCGACCTGGTGGCGTCGCTGCACGGCACGGGCCCCGGGCTGCCCGACCGGCCGGTGGTGATCACGTTCGACGACGGGTACGCCGACTTCCACGAGGAGGCGCTTCCGGTGCTCGACCGGCTGGGCTTCCCGTCCACGGTCTTCCTCACCAGCGGCTGGGTCGCGGACGCCGGTTCCGAGGCCGCGGGCCGTCCACTCGGCCGGACGTTGTCGTGGAGCCAGGCCCGCGAGGCGGCCGAGCACGGCGTGGAGATCGCCGGGCACAGCCACAGCCATCCGCAGCTCGACCAGATCGGCGATCAGGAGCTGCGGCAGGAACTCCGCCGTAACAAAGCGCTGCTCGAAGACCGTCTCGGCCGGCCGGTGACCACCATGGCCTACCCGTACGGCTATTCGAGCGCTCGGGTACGCAGGGAGGTGCGCAGGGCGGGGTACTGGGCGGCCTGCGCGGTGGGCAACACGATCGCCGCCGACCGCCACGACCTGCTGGCCATTCCCCGGCTCACGGTGAGCCGGACGACCACGATGGCCAGATTCTCGCTGGCGGTGCGGGACCGCGGCGTTCCTTTCGTCTACCTCAAGGAGCGCACGCTGACCAAGGGATACGCCGTGATCCGCCGCACGAGGTACGGCCTGCGCAAGATTGCCACTCGCCAGTAACAATCACGCGTCACGAGGTGTCAGCTCCGGCGCATAAGGGGAGAAACCAGGGCGATCGAGGATTGAGGGGGCACAGTGGCCCACGCATGGATGCCCGGCGCCAGCCGAATTCCCGCTCCCGAGGACTCCGGCCCCATGATCGGGGGAGTTCCGAGGGCCGTCTGGTTTATCTGGCCGACCGACCCTCTCGCGGTCTCGGCCAAGTCCGCCGCCCAACGCATGATCCAGCTCGGGTGCCCGGTCCACCTGGTCTGGAACCCCGTCACCGGCGAGATCGCCCAGTCGCTGCCCCCCACTCGCGCGGCCCGCGGACTGCCGGGCGAACGGGGACGTGAGGGCAGGGTGTGCGTGCAGATCCGTGTGCTCGGCTCGGTGGAGCGACCCTTCACCGACGGAAAGATGGACGGCCTGGACGACATCCTGACCTGGCTGGACTCCTGGCGGGTGCCCAGGCGCTGGCCGGCCGGTCCTCCCCTGCCCCCGCCGCACTCGCTGGCGGCCGAGCGCAGCCGCCGCCTCTGGGCGCGCGGCGGCCACTTCGGCCACTCGCAGGTGCCGGGGACGGTCGAGGGCGACCCCGGCGCCATCGACGTGCACCGGATCACGGGTGAGAGCGTGCCCACGTTCGAGGTGCCCCGCCCTCGTGAGGAGTTCCGCCTGCTGGAACGGGCCTTCTGAGCGGGCCTTCTGAGCGGCTCTTCTAAAGGTCCGGCAGCAGTTCGCGGATGACGGCGCAGCCGCGCCTGACGCCGTCGAGCGAGGCCGAGCCGTACCCCAGGACGAGACCGTGGGCGCGGACCGGCCCGTGGTGGTGGCGAGCGGTGGTGTCCAGCAGCACGCCCCGCGTCCGCGCCTCCTCCACCAGCGGGCCGACCGTGCCCGCGGGCAGCTCGACGAGGACGTGCAGGCCGGCGGTGTCGCCCTTCACCAGCGGCCCCAGGATCTCGACGACGGCCGCCCTGCGCCGCGCGTACTCCAGTCGTGTCCGGCGCAGGTGCCGGTCCAGGTCGCCGCGTTGGAGCAGGGTCAGGACGGCCCGCTGCACCGGGCCGGACGTGCGGTCGCCGAGCAGCTTCCTGCGCGCGGCGATCCTCGCGAGCGGTTCCGGCGCGGCCACCAGCCAGCCGAGCCCGACGTCCGGGCTCAGCGACTTGGACAGGGTGCCGAGCAACACGACCCGGGCGGGGTCGAGACCGTACAGCGCGGGCAGCGGCGCGACGTCGTACCGGAACTCCGCGTCGTAGTCGTCCTCCACGATGATCGCGCCGGTACGGCGGGCCCAGGCGAGGAGCCGCTCACGCCGGGCGATGGGCAGCCGTCCGCCGAGCGGGAACTGGTGCGCCGGGGTCGTGTAGAGGACGTCCAGGTCGTCGGGCAGTCCCTCCACGATCACCCCCTGGTCGTCCACCGGGCAGGGGACGATCTCGGCTCCGCGCGCCCGGAACACGTTCCTGGCCACCCGGTAGCCGGGCTCCTCCACGCCCGCGCGGGCGCCGGGCGCGAGCAGGGACGCGGCGACGAGGTCGAGCCCGTGCCCGGTGCCCCGGGTGACCAGCACGTTCCCGGGACCCGCGGGTACGGCCCGCGCCCGTCGGAGGTGGTCGGCGAGCAGCGCGCGGAGGTCGGCATGCCCGAGGTGGTCGAGGGTGTCCCCGAGCGGCAGATCCCCCGCGCGCCTCCAGGCCCGCCGCCAGGCGGCCACGTCGTGGCCGAGCACCCACGGTCGCCCGGGCCGCAGGTCCACCAGGCCGGGGTCCGCGGGGCCGGGGTCCGTCACGCCCGCGTGAACCACGGGATCCGCGCGGACCGTGGCCCCCGTCACCGGATCGGGATATGTCGTGATATCCGCGACGTACGTGCCGGAGCCGCGCCTGCCGTCGAGCCAGCCCTCGGCGTACAACTGCTGGTAGGCGTCGGTCACGACGGTACGGCTGACGCCGAGCAGGGCGGCCAGGCCACGACTGGAGGGCAGGCGCTCCCCCGCCCTCAGCGCCCCGTCGCGCATGGCCTGGCGGAGCTGGTCGGCCGTCTGTACGGCGAGCGTCACGGGTGAGCGCCGGTCCACGGCCAGCGGAAGGTCGGTGTGCGCCCGCAAAGTGGTCTTCCGTTCCTCTCGGGAAGTGGCCATGTTCGCCGGTCCACTCGGCTTCTACCGTAACGGACATGCTTTCCACCACACCCCGGACCGTCCTTAACCGGTCCAAGCAGCGAGCCCGTACCGACCGCGCCGACCTGCACGCCGTCCTGGACGCCGGGATGATCTGTCACCTGGGCGTCCTGGTGGACGGGGCTCCGATGGTGATCCCCACCGGATACGGCCGGATCGGCGAGACGCTCTACCTGCACGGGTCCACGGGGGCCTCCTCGCTGCGCGGCGCGCTCGCGTCGCAGGTCTGCGTGACGGTCACCCACCTGGACGGGATCGTGCTGGCCAGGTCGGCGTTCCACCACTCCGTGAACTACCGCTCGGCGATGATCTACGGCGCGGCCCGGGAGGTCGAGGACCCGGACGAGCGCCTCGACGGCCTGCGCGCGATCACCGAGCAGCTGGCGCCCGGCCAGTGGGACGTGGTCCGGCCGCCCAACCGGAAGGAACTGGCCGCGACGGCCGTGCTCGCCCTCTCTCTCGAGGAGGCGTCCGTCAAGGTCCGGCAGGGGCCGCCGGTGGACGACGAGGAGGACTACGACCTGCCGGTCTGGGCGGGGGTGCGGCCGTTGCTGGTCTCCTGGGGAACCCCCGAGCCCGACCCTCGACTCGCGCCCGGCATCCCTGTTCCCGCGCACTTCAGCCACACGCCAGAGGGGCTTCGTGAGTGAATTTCACGACTTTTGCGTTTATTTCGTGATCAATCACTAAGCTACGGTCTCGTCATGGGCCGATGAGGAGACCGGATGTACGGGCAGACGGGCGCCTGGAGTGCCCCCGGATATACCGAGATACGTGAGCTTGGCACGGGGGGTGGCGGGCGTGTCGTCCTCGCCAGGCACGACGCCGACGACATACCGGTGGCGATCAAGTACCTTTCCGGGGAGCTGCGCTCCGACCTCAACTTCGTCGGCAGGTTCCGACACGAGGCGCACCTGCTCGCCCTCATGGAACCCAGCCCGCACGCCGCCCGCTTCTACGAGTACATCGAGGCACCGCACGGCGCCGCCATCGTCATGGAGCTCGTGGACGGCGTGTCGCTGCGCACGATGCTGCGCTCGGAGGGGCCGACCGGGCCGGAGGCGGCCCTCGCCGTACTGAAGGGCTCGCTGCTCGGGCTGGCCGCCGCGCACGCCATCGGGGTGGTCCACCGCGACTACAAACCCGAGAACGTGATGGTCGAGGCCGACGGCATGAGCAAGCTGGTCGACTTCGGCATCGCCGCGCGGGCCGGCGAAGGGGTGAGCGCCTCCGGCACGCCGCCGTACATGGGCCCGGAGCAGTGGTCGGGCAGCCCGGCGAGCCGGGCCACCGACGTGTACGCCGCCGCCGTGGTCTTCTTCGAGTGCCTCACCGGCACCCGTCCCTTCCGGGCGCAGAGCTTGCCCGCGCTCGCCCGCCAGCACCAGTCCACGCCTCCCCCGGTCGAGGAGGTGCCCCAGGCGCTCCAGGGGCTGATCGAGCGCGGCATGGCCAAGAACCCGGCCGACCGGCCGCCCTCGGCCGAGGCGTTCCTGCGGGAGCTGGAGTCCGTCGCCACCGAGGCGTACGGCCCGGCGTGGGAGGAGCGGGGACGGCGCCGCCTCGCGGCGCTCGCCGGCCTCCTGCTCCCGTTCTTCCCGCTGACCGAGGAGGCGCCCGAGGCCAGTACGGCTCTCGCCGAGACGCACATCGGCGGCAGCGCGCTCACCAAGGTCAGCGTCAGGATCGGCCTGGTGGCGGTCTCCCTGGCGGTGGTCGCCGGAGGCACCGCCGCGCTGGTCGGGTCGTTCAGCGGCGCCACGCTGCAGGCGGGGACGACGATCGAGACGCCCAGCCGGACGCCCAAGGATCTCGGGATCGTCGACGAGGAGACCGCGGATCCCCAGACGGCCGAGCCCGAGGTGTCGCCGTCGCCGAAGGCGTCGAAGTCGCCCTCCCCCTCCCCTTCGCCCAGCCCCGCGTCGGCAACCACGAGCGCCCCGCCGGTGACCCCGACGGCGAAGCCCTCGCCGAGCAGGAAACCGACCCCGACCCGGACGCCGACGTCCAGGCCGACTCCCCGGCCGAGCCGGTCGACGCCGGAGCCGGACGACACGGTCAACATCCCCGACCTGCCGACGGGAACGTCCACGCCGACCCGGCCGCAGACTCCCACGACCACCCCGACGACGTCCTCCCCGACGGACACGGGCCGGCCCACGGACACCTCCAGCCCGGAGACGCCCCGACTGACCTCGGAGCCGGTGCAGTCGGCCCCCGCGTCGGTCCCGATGGGGGCGTTCGCCCTCGGCCTGGTGACGACCGGGCTCGTTCCCGCCACACTTGCCGTGAAGAGGATGACGGGACGGCACCGGAGGCGGCGATAGATGGATGACGGCGGTTCAATCGCGGGGCACCGGCTGACCGGACGCGCCCGATCAGGCGAGCTCGGCACCTGGAGCGAGGCGATCTCCCCCGAGGGAACGCCGTCGGGCGTGCTGCGGTTCGACCCCGGCCTGGTCGCCACACCGGCCGCCCGCGAGCGGCTGGTCGCCGCGGTGAGCGCCGACCGCCGCCTGTGGCAGGCCGGGCAGGCCGGTCTGCTCCCCGTCGTGGACCTCGTCACCGCCCGCGGTGACATCTGGCTCGTCACCGGGCGCGGCGCCATGCCCGTGGTCGCCGACCTGCTCGCCCAGGGCGGGCCGCCTCCCGGCCCCGGCGGGGTGGCGACGATCCTGATGGACACCGCCCAGACCCTGCTGGCCGTACACGCGGCCGGGCTCGCCCACGGCGCGGTGCACCCCGGCACGATCGTGATCGGTGAGGACGGTTCGGCCCTGCTGGCCGAGCGCGGGCTGCTCGAGGCGCTGCGTGGGGAGCCCGCGTCACCGGAGGGGGACATCACGGCCTGGGTCGCGCTCGCCCGCGGCCTCGCGGCGAGCTGGGCGGACGGCCCGGCGGCCGCCCTGTTCGACCAGGCCGCGTCCGCCGCGGCGGCCCGCGGGCTCGCCGCCGCCCGCGACACCCTCGTCGCCGGGCGCGACCTGCTGCCCCAGGGGTTCACGACCAGGGACCAGCTGATCCGTACGCTGCACTGGTGGTCGGCCTCCGCCGTCCCCACCGCCCCCGCTCCCGGTACGGCACCGCCCGCCAGGGAGACCGCCAGGGAGACCGCCAGGGAGACCACCGGGGAGGCCGTCACCCTGCTGCAGCTCCCGGAACCCGCGCCCGGTACGGCGGCTCCCACCGACGTGGTCATGCGGTTCGGTCCCGGCGTGCCGACGGAGACGACGGCGGCGCAGATCTGGCGCTCCGGCGCCACCACGCAGTTCGCCGAGGAGACGGGCCGCGATCGAACGCCCGGCCGGCGGAACGGGCGGCGGGCCAGGCGCGGGGCGTGGGCGGGATCGCTGCTGCTCGCCATGCTCCTCGCCGTGGTCATCCTGTGGTTGCGCTTCCAGCCCGCCACCGAGGTGCTCGTCCAGAAGGTGGACGTGCGCGGTCCCAAGAAGGCGGTCGCCTGCGACGGCACGGCGACGCTCGTCGGCACGGTCACGACCAACGGCGGCGCGGGCAGCATCCGCTACGTCTGGGTGCGCAGCGACGGGGTGCGGATGACCGAGCGGGAGCAGAAGGTGCTCTCGGGGGACACGTCAGTGGAACTTCCACTGCGCTGGCAGGTGACGGGTTCCGGCGATTTCAAGGGCGTGGCCACGCTGCGGATCCTGTCGCCGACCTCTTCGGGAAAGCCGCTGCAGGACAAGGCGTCCTTCTCTTATCGGTGCTGATCAGTGGCGATCGCGATTTGACCTCTCTTTCACGTGTTCTCACAGGAACATCGGAGATAACTGACGTTTTCTGGCAATCTCATGATGAGTTCCAGGATTGCTAATGTGGCCCGCATGACGACGACGCCCGCCGGCTGGTACCCCGATCCGTACGGCTCTCCCCAACTGCGGTGGTGGGACGGTTCCCAGTGGACCGACGCCACGCACGCGACGGAGCAGCAGGGCGGTTACCAGCAGCAGCCCGGCGGCCAGCAGCAGGGCGGTGAGCAGCTGTGGGGCCCCTCGCCGCAGACGGCGCAGCTTCCCGTTCCCGACTTCGGGGCACAGCCGCCGAAGTCGTCGTCCCCTTGGCCGTGGCTGCTCGGCGGGCTCGCGGTCGTCGTGGTGCTCGCCCTGGTGGCCGTCGGCGGGCTGTTCTTCTTCAGGACCCAGAGCAGTGACGTGATCGCCCGGCCGGAAACGGCGACGACGGAGCCGCCGCTCGACCGCACGGTCCCCCCGCAGGAGACCGAGTCGCCCCCGCCCCAGCAGCAGCTCACCGAGCTGCCGCAGCCGTCCGGAGGCCGGATCTCCGACTCGGTGACGGGGCTGTCGTACGCCTACCCGGGCCAGCCGTGGATCGTCCCGAAGGCCGCGGAGGTCAACAACCCGAACAACGTGAAGATGCCGGTGTGGTCGAGCGGCTACCAGGCACTCTCCCAGCAGAACTTCGACGGCCAGAACAGCGACTGGGTGGCCTCCGTCTACACGGCGCCGCTGCCGTCGTACTTCCCGTACAGCGGCACGCAGGATCTGCGGAACCTCACCGGCGCGGTCCTGGTGGCGTACGAGCAGGACTTCTACTCGCCCCAGCACGTACGGAAGATCCTGAGCAACAAGGCGATCAAGGTGAGCGGCCGCGACGCCTGGATCACCGAGTTCGAGATGGACTTCAGCGAGGAGTCCAAGCGCAACGGCTGGAAGTGGAAGACCGAAAAGGGCGCGTTCGTCCTGGTGGATCGTGGCGAGGGCATGCAGCCGGCCATGCTCTACGCCTCCGTGCCGGACAATCTCGACCAGTCGGTGCTCCAGCGGGTGGTGGACTCCCTCCAAGTGAGTTGAACGCCCTACTACGCTGGGTCTCATGACTGACCTGCTGGTCTGGATCGACTGTGAGATGACCGGGCTCGACCTCGGCCGTGACGCGCTCGTCGAGGTGGCCTGTATCGTCACCGACGGCGAGCTGAACCAGCTTGACGAGGGCGTGGACATCGTCATCAAGCCCCCGCCCGAGGCGCTGGCCCAGATGTCCGAGGTGGTCCGGGAGATGCACACCGCCTCCGGCCTGTTGAACGCGCTCCCCAGCGGGGTGACGCTGGCCGAGGCGGAGACCATCGTGCTGGAGTACATCCGCTCCCATATCGGCGAGCCGAAGAAGGCTCCGCTCTGCGGCAACTCCATCGCCACGGACCGTTCGTTCATCGCCAGGGACATGCCGCTCGTGGACGGGTTCCTGCACTACCGCATGATCGACGTCTCCTCGATCAAGGAGCTGGCCCGCCGGTGGTATCCCCGCGCCTACTTCGCCTCCCCGGAGAAGCAGGGCGGCCACCGGGCGCTGGCGGACATCACCGAGAGCGTCCGGGAACTGCGCTACTACCGCGCGGCCGTGTTCGTGCCGCATCCGGGCCCCGACACCGCCACCGCCCGCGAGGTCGCGGAGGCGATTTCCACCCAGTGACGGCAAACCGCGCCATCCTCCGTGCGCGGCACGGCATGACGACTCCGAAATACCGCTACACTTTTCTCGTACGCCGCTGAGAGCGGCGGACATGGTGGGTGTAGCTCAGCTGGCAGAGCGCCAGGTTGTGGTCCTGGATGTCGTGGGTTCAAGTCCCATCACTCACCCTGTGAAGACGGCCGGTCCGAAAGGACCGGCCGTCGGCTTTTTCCCCCAAAGGTGGATTGGGGGCGTTATGCTCGCTCTCAACCGCTACGCCGGAAGCGCGGGGGGCCTCGGCGATCTTGAGTCTGCCCGGGAGGCCGGATGAGAGTCGACGACCGCACCCAGACGAGTCTGAGCAAACGCGAGACCGAGGTCATGGACCTGATCGCCGTGGGGCATTCCAACGGGGAGATCGCCCAGCGGCTGTTCCTCAGCGAGAAGACGGTCAAGAACCACGTCAACCGCATCTACGCCAAGCTCGGGGTCGAGTCGCGGAACGCGGCGATCAACCACTGGCGCGACTCGACCGACTCCTGAGCCTTGCGGGTCCGCCCCCGCTCGACTCCCCCGCTCAGCTCGGGGTGAGGACCTGCCTGAGGCGGGCCAGGCCGTACTCCAGCTCGTCCGGCTGCACCGACAGCGCCGGGCGGAGCCGTATCGACCCTTCTCCTGACGGCAGGACCAGCACTCCGGCCTCGTCCTCGTCGCGCAGCCGCGCGATCACGGCCGCCCGGTCGGGCACGTCGAAGGCGCACATCAGGCCGCGCCCACGGGCGTTGGTGACCAGGCCCTCGGCCTCCAGCGTCTGGAGACCGGACAGCAGCTTCTCCCCCAGGATGGCCGCCTTCGGGATCAGCTCGTCCCGCTCGATGATCTCCAGCATCCGGCGCGAGCGGACCATGTCGACGAGCCCGCCGCCCCAGGTGGAGTTGATCCGGCCGCTCACGTTGAAGACGTTGTCGGGGACCAGGTCCACCCTGCGTCCGGCCATCACCCCGCCCACCTGGGCCTTCTTGGCGAAGACCACGATGTCGGGCGCCAGGCCGAGCTGCTGGTACGCCCAGGAGGTGCCGGTCAGCCCGACGCCGGTCTGGACCTCATCCATGACGAACAGCGCGTCGTTCTCGTGGCAGAGGGCCTGCATCGCCTGGAGGAACTCGGGACGCATGTGGTTGTCCCCGCCCTCGCCCTGGATGGGCTCGGCGATGAAGCAGGCGATGTCGTGGGCGTTGCGGGCGAACGCGTCCCGCGCCTGCGCGAGCGCCCGCTCCTCGGCGGCCTCCACGTCGCCGAAATGGATGGCCGGCACGTCGATCCTCGGCCAGGGGAACTTGGGGAAGCGGTCGGTCTTCACCGGATCGGTGTTGGTGAGGGAGAGCGTGTAGCCGCTGCGGCCGTGGAAGGCGCGGGTGAGGTGGAGCACCTTGGTGCCGAGGCCGGGATGGCGGCCGTGGGCCTCATTCCAGCGGCTCTTCCAGTCGAAGGCGCACTTGAGGGCGTTCTCGACGGCGAGCGCGCCACCCTCGACGAAGAACAGGTGGGGCAGGTCGGGGTCGCCGAGCACCCGGTGGAAGGTCTCGGCGAACTCGGCGAGGTGGGTGGTGTAGAGGTCGGGGTTGGCGGGCTTGTTCGCGGCCACACGCGCGAGCAGGGCCATGAACGCGGGGTCGTCGTCGAAGGGGTTCATCCCCAGCGGCGACGAGGCGAAGAACGTGTAGAAGTCGAGATATCTCCGGCCGTCACGCGCGTCGACCAGCCAGGAGCCCGCGCTCCTGTCGAGATCGAGCACCAGCCGGAAACCGTCGACGAGCAGGTGCCGGGCAAGGACTTCGTGCACGGCGTTCGGGTCCATGTCGCCTCCATATTGAGCCGGGACAACACGATTCCCTCACAAGCGGTGTCAAATGTGAAGACTTTCCCGCTAGCTGACCGTCCTGGAGAACGTTTTACTACCGCCTTGCTACAACGCACGGAGGAACCGCGCGGCGATCGGCACCGCGGCGTTGCGCCCGGTCCCGCCGTGCTCCACGAACACGGCGAACGCGAGGTCACCCCGGTAGCCGATGAACCACGCGTGATCCGCTCCTCCCTGCCAGTCCTCGGCGGTGCCGGTCTTGCCGGAGACGCCGTCGGGCAGCTCCGACCCGGCCGCGGTTCCCTCGGTCGTCACCGCGCTCATCAGCGCGCGCAACCCGGTCGCCGCCTCACCGCTCAGCGGCACGCTCGCGGGCTGGGCGTGCCCCTCGATCCGCTCCGCCGTGTCGGCGGGGAGCAGCCGCGGCGGACGCCAGGAGCCGCTCTGCACCGCCGCCGCGACCGTCGCCATGCACAGCGGGCTCGCCTCCACCGTGCCCTGCCCGAACGAGTCCTCCGCGAGCGCGTCGGAGTTCTCGGGCCGCTTGAGGCTGCCGCAGGTCCCGCCGACACCCGTGGCGAGGCGGGCGCCGAAGCCGAAGGCGCCCGCCTGTTCCACCAGTTTGTCGGCGCTCACCATCTGGACCGTGAGCTGCGCGAACGTGGTGTTGCACGACAGCGCGTACGCCTGGCGGAGCGCGACGCTCCCGTGGTCCTTGTCCTGGTAGTTGTCGATCGTCCGCCCGTTGGGGATCGTGTAGGTCGCCGGGCAGGGCACCTGCGAGTCGGCGGTCAGCCCGGCGTCCAGCAGCGCGGCGGCGGTGACCGTCTTGAAGGTGGAGCCGGGAGCGTACTTGCCGGTGAACGCGCCCCTACCGCCCAACCGGTCGGCGACCGCGACCACCTCGCCGGTGGAGGGCCGCACCGCGACGATCGCGGCCGGCTGCTGGACCGGGTCCAGGGCGCGGGCGGCGGACGCCTGGGCGAACGACTCGATCGTGGTCCGGGTCCCCTCCTGCTTGTCCACGCGTTTCTCCAGCATGACCCTGGGCTCCTGCCCGGGGTTCCTGAGCTCGACGGTCCACCCCACCTTCGTGCCGGAGGGCGGCTGCGGGATCCTCGTCGCGAGATCCGAGAGGTACGGCTCGGCGTAGTTCTCGTGCGGGAACGGCTGCCCCTCCTTGGTGAGGAACCGCGCACCGGACCCCGGCTGGTCGATCCGGACCAGCTCGCCTCCTTCGACCAGGTCCGGATGCATCACCGAGGGGGTCCAGAGGACCTTCCAGGTCAGATCCCGTACGGCCAGGCGCAGCGTCGAGGCGAAGTCCCAGGTGCCGCCGTATCCGTCCACCTTCCGCGCGCCGGTGAAGCTCACCTCGGCCGTGTCCTGGCCGGTCATGGTGAGATCGCCCGGCGTGAGCCGTTCGGTCCGGGCGGAGACGGCGTCGTCGAGCTGCCGGTGCCGGTCGGCGAAGTCGTCGGGCGGCTCGTCCACGAGCTCGCGCATCGACTCGTAGTCGCCGATCGCCCAGTCTCGCAGGTAGGTGTCGGCCGTCTCCCTCGGCGTGCCCTCGACCCGCTGCTCCGCCGGCGACGGTGACGAGGGCGGCGTCGGCGTCGGCCTGAACACGAGCTGCGTGGGGTCACCGGCTCCGGCCTTGTCCCTCCCCGACAGGACGAGGCCCGTGACACTCGTGACGATGATGGTGACGACCACGCCGACGAGGGCGAGCAACGCCCGTCTGCGCATACGGTTTCTCCTGGGGGGTCGGAGTGCTCCCCTCGATATACCACGCATAGGGGGCAAAGGGTGCAAGAACCGGTCCAGGGCCGCTATCCGGTGACATTCGGCGAGGTGGAGCTGCTGCGCGACCTCGACCGGCCGGACGGGTGGATGCTTGTGATGAGCGGCGTCGCCCAGTCGTACGTGGACCTGGCCGATCCGACCTACCTCGACTTCGACTACGTCCGGCTGATGGCGGAGGTGATCGGCTGCCTCCCCGAGGGGCCGCTCGACACCGTGCACGTCGGCGGCGGGGCGTGCACGCTGCCGCGCTACCTGGCCGCGACCCGGCCGGGGTCGCGGCACATCGTGGTCGAACCGGACGCCGGGCTGGTCCAGCTCGTCCGCGACCAGCTCCGGCTGAAGTCGGTGCCCCGGTTGAAGGTACGCGTCCTCGACGGCCGCGCGGCGGCCGCCGGGCTGAACGACGCGTCAGCGGACCTGTTCGTGCTCGACGCGTTCTCCGGCGCCGTCATGCCCGCCGAACTGGCCACCGCGGAGTACATGGCCGAGGTGGCGCGCATTCTCCGGCCGGACGGCACGCTGCTGATCAACGTGGCGGACGGCAAGGGCCTGCCGTTCGCCAGAAGGTTGCTCGCCACCGTGCTGGGCGCGTTCCGCCACGTCGTGCTGCTCGCCGAGCCGGGCATCATGCGCGGCCGGCGCTTCGGGAACCTGATCGTGGCGGCGTCGGCGGCCGAGCTGCCCGTCGGCCCGCTCACGCGCCGGGCCGCGGGCGGCCTCACCCAGGCCAGATGCCTGTACGGGCAGGAGCTGACGAACTTCGTCGCCGGCGCCGCCCCGATCCGCGACGGCGAGCCGGTCGTCTCGCCGGTGCCGCCGCCGGGCCTCTTCGACTGACGGCAGGCCGGAGATCAGCTCGCCCCGCGCGCGGTCACGATCTCGTCGATGCGGGCGGCCAGCGTGTGGTCGAGGTCGGTCAGGCCGCCCGCGTCGTGTGTGGTGAGCGCGAGGTGCAGGGTGCGCCACCTGATGTCGATGTCGGGGTGGTGGTTCATCGCCTCCGCCTGCTCCGCGATGTCGTCGACGATCGCGATGGCCGTACGGAAGTCGGGGGCGGTCACGGTCCTGCGGATCGTCTCACCGTCACGGTGCCAGTGGGGTGACTGCCGCTCAGTTGGCTCGCTCATGCCTCCAGGACATCACGAGACCCTGGGGACGCGCTATTTGAGCGCGCCCGCGGTCAGCCCCGACTGGATCTGCCGCTGGAAGACGATGTAGATGATCAGCATCGGGATGATCGCCATGCTCAGCGCCGCGAACAGCCCCGCCCAGTCGGCCTCGTAGCCGGCGCTGGTGGAGATGTTGGCGACGCCCTGGGTGATCAGCCACTTGTCCTGGGCGTCTCCCGGCAGCAGCACGATCGGCAGCAGGTACTGGTTCCACTGGCCGAGCACGTTGAAGATCGTGATGCTGATCAGGCCGGGTTTGGCCATCGGCATCATGACCTGGAAGAACGTACGCGTGTGCGAGGCTCCGTCCATCATCGCGGCCTCGGCCACCGAGGTCGGCAGCGTCTTGAAGAACGCCGTCAGGAAGAACACCGAGAACGGCAGCGAGTACGCGACGTAGACGATGATCACACCGGTGTGTGTGCCGAGCAGTCCGAGGTTCTTCACGGTGAGGAACAGCGGGACCAGCGCGAGGAAGACGGGGAACGACAGGCCCGAGACGAACAGCAGGTAGATCACCTTGCTGCCGAAGAACCGGTACCGGGCCAGCACGTACGCCGCCATCGAGCTGAGCAGCATCGTGAAGAAGGTGGCCACCGCCACCACGAGGATGGTGTTGATCATGTACTGGCCGATGTGGGCCTTGGCCCAGGCCCGGCCCCACGCGTCCCAGTGGAAGGTCGCCGGCAGCCCCAGGGGGCGATCGCCGAAGATCTCCGTGTTGGTCTTGAAGGAGCCGAGGAACGTCCAGACGATCGGATAGATCACCAGGATCGCCCACACGACCAGGGCCAGGTGCGACAGGGCGCCGAAGACGCCGACCTGGCCGCCACGGCGCTGCGGGGGACGTGCCATGTCTAGAACTCGATCCTCTCGCGCCGGGTGACCCGCAGGGTGAGAGCGGCGAACGTCAGGGTCAGGAAGAACAGGGCGACGCCCATCGCGGAGGCGTAGCCGTACTTGGAGAAGGTGAACGCCTGGCGCCAGATCTCCAGCGGCAACACCGTGGTCGCGTTGTCGGGGCCGCCCCGGTCCACGGAGAGGACCTGGACCAGGGCGAACCCGTCGAACGCGGCGATGCCGAGATAGACCCAGCCGACCTGGAGCGTGTCCCAGAGCAACGGCAGGGTGATCTTGAAGAAGAGGGTGGACCGCCCCGCGCCGTCCAGCGCCGCCGCCTCGAACACGTCCTGCGGAATGGACGACATCCCGGCGGAGAAGAGCACCACGTAGAACCCGACGGCCTGCCAGACCATCACGCCGATGATCGTCCACAACGCGAGGTCGGGGTTGATCAGCCAGCCCACGGGATCGACCCCCACGGCCCCGAGCGCGCTGTTGAGCACGCCGCTCTTGTCCGGGCTGAGGATCGCCTGGAACAGCACGCCGACGATGGCGACGGCGAGGACCTGCGGGAAGAAGAACACGATCTTGTAGAAGGCCGCCCCGGGAACGCCGGTGCGCCGCCCGTTCCGCTGTCCGCCCCCGACGTTGAGCAGGAACGAGAAGAACAGCGCGATGGCGATGGTGGCCAGCGGCATGACGAGCAGCAGCAGCCCGTGATGGCGCACCGCCGGCCAGAAGGCACCGTCGTCGAACAGCTTCGTGAAGTTCTCGAAGCCGATGTAGTCGAAGTTCGGCGAGATGCCCTTCCAGTTGGTCAACGCGATCTGGAACGCCTGGATGTACGGCCCGACCACGAAGACGGCATAGAGGACCAGCGGCGCCGCGAGGAAGGACAGGATGAACCCGTACCTTCTCAGCGCCATCGGGGACGGGGCGTGCGCCAGCTTGCCATGCCGCATGGGATCACGCGGTCCGCTTCTGCTTGGTGATCGAGCTGTCGGCCTTGGTCTTGTCCGCAGCCTTCTGCATGTTGGCGCAGAACTGGTCGGCGGTGATGCGGCCGAACATGAGCGCGTTGGTCTGCTTGCGCAGCTCGGTCTCCAGCTCCTTGTACCACTGCTCGAAGTTGGACCAGGTCACCACGTTGGCGCCGGCGGCGTTCTGCGCGGCGACCACGCTCTCGACGCCGGGTGAGAGGGTGAGGCCCTCGGTGGCGCCGACCACGACGGTGAGGCTCTTGGTCTTCTCGGTGAAGGACTTGGCGGCTTCCTTGGAGAGCATGACCCGCATGTACTCCAGGCCGCCGTTGACGTTCTTGCCCTTGGCGGCGAGGACGAACGGCTCGCTGGCCACGGCCCGGATCGCCCCGTACGGCATCGCGTCCGACGCGCCGACAGACGGGGTCGCCGCCATGGCGTACTCGAACGTGGCCGGGGTGTCCTTGGCCTGCTCGGACTCCAGCCAGGAGCCGGAGGGGTAGAGCGCGACCTTGCCCTGGTTCTGCTGGGTCTGGACCTGGGTGTGGATCAGGCCCTCGTAGGACTTGTCCATGTACTTGCCGATCTCGGCCCAGGCCGCGGCCGCCTGCTTGACCGCGTCGTTGGTCCAGGCGCCGTCGACGAGGTTGTCGATGTCGATCAGGACCTGGTTGCCGGCGATCTTCGCGGCGGTGATCAGGATCATCCAGTACTGGTAGTACGAGGCGTTCTTGCCCGCGTACGCGTACGGGGTCATGCCCTTCGCCTTGATCTGGTCGGCGAGGGTCTTGAACTCGTCGAACGTCTTCGGCGGCGTCCAGCCCTCCTTCTCGAAGAGCTTGGCGTCGTACCACAGCCCGTAGGCGGTGAAGACGTAGTTGAGGATGTACGGCTTGGCGGGGTCGCCGGCCAGGCCGGACTCGATGGTGCCGGGGACGATGGTGTCCTTGACCTTCTTGCTCGGGTCGTCGATCGACGGCGCCTCGAACAGCGGGGTGAGGTCGAGGAGCTGGCCCGCGGCGACGAGTGAGCCGGTGTCGAGGTTGTCGGTGCCGGAGTTGTTCACCACGTCGGGCACGTCGCCGCTGGCGAAGCGCGGGGTGAGTGTCTGGGCGATCGTCTGGATGCCCTGGTGGGTGATCTTCGCCTTCGGGAACTCCTTGACGTACAGCGGCTCGTGCGACTGGGTCGCGTACTCGTCGCTGTAACCGCCCTTGAAGATCACCACTTCGAGGGGAGCGTCGGCCTTGACGCCGAACGGGTTGGTCTCCGACTTCGCCGCGCCGGCGGCGGCGGAGGGGGTCGGCTCCGAGGAGCCGCCTCCGGACGTGGCGCAGGCGCTGAGCAGGCCGGCCGCGGGGCCGGCGACGAGTGCGGCGAGGCCGATGCGGTGCATCATCTGGCGGCGGGTGATCTCGCGAGGCGTGTTGGTCATCCAACTCTCCCGGGGGGGACAATTAGGAAAGTTTCCTAAACGATTGCTGGAACGTACGGCGAGCCGCCAAGCGCGTCAAGGGTCCCTGGTCGGTCTAGACCAATCTGTGATCCGACTGCGACGTCCTGTGCCCGACCATCGGAGGGTATATCGATGTTTAAGCAGCTAAAAGGCCCTATCAAAAGTCGGATGATGGGATCTAGCTGGTATAGACCGGAGTGCGATATCGCGGCTGATCACCTAAATTGGCGGCATGTGGGATCTTCGCCGGGAATTGTGTGAGTACGGCCGTAGAGCCGCCGATCTGGGGTTGGTCATCGGGACCTCCGGCAACCTCAGCGTCCGGAAGGGAGACCTGGTCGCGGTCACCCCCTCCGGCGTGGCCCTCGACCGGCTCAGACCGGAGGACTGCCCGATCGTGGACATCGAGGGCCGCCTCGTCGAGGGCGACTCGCGCCCCTCGTCGGAGACCCCGATGCACCTGGCGGTGTACGCCTCGACCGGCGCGCAAGCCGTCGTGCACACCCACTCGGTCTTCGCGACCGTGGTGGCGACGACCATGACCGAGCTGCCCCCGATCCACTACAACGCCCTGTTGCTCGGCGGCGCGGTCCGCGTCGCGCCCTACGCGACGTACGGCACGCCGGAGCTGGCGGAGAACGTGCGCGCGGCGCTTACCGGCAAGCAGGGCGCGCTGCTGGCCAACCACGGCGGGGTCACCATCGGCCCGACTCTGGAGAAGGCGTTCGAGGCGACCCGGTTGCTGGAGTGGCTGTGCGAGGTCTACGTGCGGGCGCTCGGCGTGGGAACGCCCGCCGTCCTCAGCGAGGAGCAGCTCGCGGCCGTGGTCGAGCGGGCGCTCAACCCGCCGGGATGACGGCCCGCCGGGCCAGACCGAGAGGAAGGCCGCCGCTCCCGGCGATCTGATCGTGGAACTTGCGGAGGTCTCCGGAGAAGTCCTCGCGGATGCGCTGGATCTCCAGCGCTCCGGTGAGGTAGGACGGCGCCTGGGTGGGCCACGCGCAGTAGCGGCTGACCTCGCCCTTGGCCGTCCCCGGGGACAGCGACGCCTTGGTGGCCATGAACGTCTCCGCCTCCTCGATCGTCATGTCGCCGCAGTGCAGGGCGGTGTCCACGACCATCCGGGCGGCCCGGAAGATCCGGCAGTCCAGGTGGGCCAGCTCGGTCGCCGGGGTGTCGAAGTATCCCTGCTCGTGCAGCACGCCCTCGACGTACAGCGCCCAGCCCTCGAGGAAGTACGGCGTGCGGAAGATCGTGCGTACCTTCCGGGGGTTGGCCGCCAGCCATGCCAGGTGCCAGTGGTGCCCGGGGTAGGTCTCGTGGACGGCGATCGACGGCATCTGGGCCCGCGAGTTGGTGCGCAGACGCTGCCGTACCTGCTCGGGGGTGTAGCCGTCCGGCGTGAACGGCACGAAGAAGACGCCGGTCCTGGACACGCTGAGCGGCGGCGGCGCGAGATAGTTGGCCACCGCCAGGATGGGCCGCTGGAACTCCGGCGACGGCAGGACGTGGCACTCCTCGCCCTCGGGGAAGGTCACGAGGCCGCGGTCACGGACGAAGTCGCGGGCGCGCAACGTCTCCGCCTCGTACTCCGCGCGCATGGCCTCCAGGGTCTCGGGATGGTCGTCCATGAGGGACTCCATCGCGGCCCGCCAGTCCTCACCCCAGGCGCCGTCGCCGAGGCGCCCGGCCACCTCGCGCATCCGGGCGTCGATCTCGTCCCAGGCCCGGAGCCCCTTCTCGTGCAGCTCGGCGGCGCCGTACCCGAGCATCTCCCGCTCGCGGAGCAGCGTGGAGTAGAGCTCCTCCCCCATGCGCCAGGTCCCGCCCGCCCTGAAGCCGTCGAGGAAGGTGACGAACGCGTCGAACGCGGCGGCGGCCGGCTCGGCCGCCGCCGCCAGCCGCGCGCGCAGGACGGGGTCGGCCACCTCGCCGGGGACGGTCTCGGTGAGGAAGCGCCGTGCCGTACGGGCCTGGTCCAGGCCGCGGGTGACGAGCAGGCCGGCGGCGAGGTCGGGGTCGAGGTTCTCCCGGCAGGCGGCGAGCACGGCGGGCACCTCGGCGAGCCGGGCGACGGCCGCCTCGACCAGCTCGGCCTCCGGCTTCAGCCGCTGCTGGAAGGGCGTGAACAGGGAACCGAAGATCGCCCCCAGGTACGGCGCGGGGTCGCGCCGCCACTCCGGCCAGCGGGCGCTCGCCACGGTCCCGCGCAGCTGCGAGGTGACGAGATCGCGGTCGATCTCGTCCTCCACGGTCGCGGCCGGCTCGGCGGACAGCCGCTCCAGCCAGCGCTCCGCGGCGCGCTCCCTGGCCGTGAACCCGGCCTCGCTGAAGTCTCCGAGGGTGCGGTCGTATCCGTCCGCTCCGAGCAGGGCGGCCCGGACCGGGTGTTGGGCGAAGTACCAGCCGACGAACTCATCCAGCAGCGTCATGGTCCTCGACTCTATCCGCGACACTGAATCATGAAACCCCCTAAACGAGGAGCGAACCGGTGCCCCTGCAGATGATCGGCGCCCCCGGCGATCCCGACCTGATCCGGCTGCCGTGGGACGTCCCGCTGGAGCAGTGGCCCGACCACCACCTGGTGACCCTGCCGCGCGGCATCTCCCGGCACGTCGTCCGCTTCGCCCGGCTGGGGGGACGGGTCTACGCCATCAAGGAGATCAGCGAGCGGTACGCCAAGCGGGAGTACAAGCTGCTGTGGGACCTGGCGCGGCTGGACACCCCGGCGGTCGAGCCGGTCGCGGTCGTCACCGGGCGCACCGGCGCGGACGGCGACGAGCTGGACTCCGCGCTGATCACCCGGCACCTGCAGTTCTCGCTCCCCTACCGGGCCGTGCTGTCCGGGTCGGTGCGGCCCGACACGCTGACGCGGTTGCTCGACGCCCTCGCCGTGCTGCTCGTACGGCTGCACCTCACCGGCTTCTACTGGGGCGACTGCTCGTTGTCGAACACGCTGTTCCGCCGGGACGCCGGGGCGTTCGCCGCGTACCTCGTGGACGCCGAGACCGGCGAGCTGCATCCGATGATCAGTGAGGGGCAGCGGACCCACGACATCGACGTCGCGCACGTCAACATCTACGGCGAGCTGCTCGACCTGGAGGCGGGCGACCTGCTGCACCCGTCGATCGACCCGCTGGTCTTCGCCGAGCAGATCGTCGAGCGGTACGAGCGGCTGTGGAGCGAGCTCAACTCCGACGAGATCATCGACGAGGTCGACTGGCACATCGTCGACCAGCGGATCAGGCGGCTGAACTCGCTCGGCTTCGACGTCGCCGAGATGATGGTCCGCAGGAAGGCGGGCACGGGGCGGCTGATCGTCCGGCCCAAGGTGGTGGACGCGGGGCACCACCAGCGCCGCCTGCTCAGGCTGACCGGCCTGGACGTCGAGGAGAACCAGGCCAGGCGGCTCCTGAACGACCTCGACTCGTTCCGGGTGTCGAACGGCCTGCGCCACGAGGACGAGGCGATCGTCGCGCACCGCTGGCTGGCCGAGGTGTTCCAGCCGGTGGTGACCGGGATCCCGGCCGAGCTTCGGCGCAAGCTGGAACCCGCCCAGCTCTTCCACGAGGTCCTCGACCACCGCTGGTTCATGTCCGAGGCGGCCGGCGGCGACGTGGGCCTGGAGGCCGCCCTCCAGTCCTACGTCGAGAACGTCCTGGTCTTCAAGCCGGACGAGAACGCGGTGATCGTCACCTCCGACCCGCTGTCCCCCTGATCACCTGTCCCGTAGATGGCGGGCGGCCCCGGCGATGTCGTCCTCGTCGAAGACCCGGACGCCGTTCTGTTCGAGGAGGGCGGTGGTCACCCCCTGGCCGGGCGTCGTACGGCCGGTGAACGTGCCGTCGTAGACGCGCAGCGAGCCGCATGACGGGCTGCCCTCCTTGAGGATCGCCACCCGGGCGCCGGACGCTCTGGCGGCGTCGAGCGCCCGCCGCGCGCCGGCGAGGAACGCCTCGGTCACGTCGTCGCCGTCCGGCGTCACGATGCGCGCGGTCCCGGCGAGAACGGCCGCGCCGCCGGCGCCGCCCTCGATCTCCGCCGGGGGCCGGGGTACGGGGAGCCCACCCGCGACTTCCGGACAGAACGGCACAAGCCGCCCCTCGGAGTTCCAGGTGGCGAGGAGCTCGTCCTCACTCGTCTTGGCGCCGCCGTCGTAGCGCACCCGTCGGCCGAGCAGGCACGCGCTGACCAGGACTCGTTCCATAAGTCCTATTCTTCCCTACCCGTAACCCAAAACGTCCGAACAATCTTCACAATCGCCAGTAAATACAAGTCTTCTATGCAGTGGGATAATTCTCCTCCCAGAACGGCCAATCCTTATATCTCACCTCTTATCCCGCTAGACCGTGCGGACTCCGCACGTACCGCCTTCTCTAGTGTTGGCCGCGCCGTATCGACGACCCGGCGAGGGAGTTGCGCGTGATCGGGATAGAGGACTGCCTTTCGGAGGCCATGACGATTCCCGGCGCGCTCGACGCGATTCTCGTGGATCACACCAGCGGCATGGCGGTGGCCGCCGAGGGTGTCCCCTACCCGGAGGGATCGGCCGCCGGACTGAGCGAGGCGTTCCGCGCCACGCTCGACGGGCTCGCCCTCTCGACCCCCGATGGAACGATACGCATCGAGGACGTGATCGTCACCACGGACCGGGCCTACCACCTGATCAAGCCCATGGAGACGATGTTCGACGGGCCGCTGCTCATCTGCCTCCGGCTGGATCCCGAACGCGCGAACCTGGCCCTCGCCCTGCGCAGGCTCCAGGCCATCTCCCACCGGCTGATCGCCTCGTGAGCCATGGCGACCTCGACCCTCGACTCCGTACTCGCCGAACTCGCACAGGACAAGGCCACCGGATCGCTCCGGGTGGGCCGCAACGGGACGATCTTCCTCACCCGCGGCCGGGTGTCGTACGCCGAGTGCACCGGCACGCCGAACGTGGAGGAGCTGCTGACCGCGTCCGGCCGGATCAGCGCCAGCGCCGTCAGGAAGGCGCGGCAGGTGGTCAGCGCGGACCCCGACCCCGTGAACGGGGGCGACCTGCTGGTCGGCAAGGGCGTACTCACCCGGGGAGAGCTGGAGTTCTGCGTGCTGGGGGCCACCCTTGACGCCTCGTTCTTCCTGCTCGACACGGCACTCGACGCGACGGGAGCCCGGCCGGGACCCCGCTCCCGGTTCAGGGACGGGGAGCGGCACTGGCTCGGCACGCACTGGTTCTTCGACGTGCCCGGCCTCTTCCGGGAGTGCCGGCGGAGGAAGGCCCGATTGGACCGAGCATGGCCGTCGACCGAACTCGACACGCAGCCGGTGATCCCCGTACGGCGCATTCCCGGCAGGCACGTGGTGCTGACCGCAGTGCAGTGGGAGGTGCTGCTCGGCGCGGACACCACCGCCACGCCCGCGGAGCTGGCCCGCCGCCTCGGACGTCCCGCCTACTCGACACTGCTCGCCGTACGGGAGCTGGGGGCGGCCGGGCTCCTCGCGACGCGGGTGGAGCCGGCCGCGCCGTCCCCGCCGACGCTGCCCCGACGCGGCGATCGCTCCGGCCCGCGGGCCGAGCTGCGGCCCGGATCAGGGCAGGACGCCACGGAGCCGTATCTGCCGCAGGTCAGCGCCGACCCGACCGACGTGAACCTGCTCATCAGGCTGCGTGACGCACTGGAGGCGCTGCAGTGATCACGTGGCTCAAGCGGGCCGGAAGGGGCATTGCGATGGATCTGCGCGGCGAAATACACGAGGAGATGCTCCTCCTCAGGGAACGCGCACCCGAGATCACCGGCACGCTCACCTGCACGGTGGACGGGATGCTCGTCGCGACCGACCTCGGCGGCCATACCGAGCAGGTCGCGGCGCTCTCGTCCGCGCTGCTCTCGATGGCCCGCCGGATGACCGACCTCGTCCAGGCCGGCGCACTCGAGGAGACCCTGATCTCCGGCACCCGTGGGTACACCGCGTGCTATGCCGCGGGCCCCAAGCTCGTCCTCGCCGTTCTCGCCGGGCCGGGGGCCAACCTCGGCCTGCTCCGGATCGAGGGTCGCAAGACGGCGGCCAAGCTCGCCGCCATCGTCGAACGCGAATAGGAGAAACGCACATGGCGAACATCGACATCTCTCTCAAGGAGATGATGGCGGTCGACGGCGCGCTCGGCGCGGTCGTCGTGGACTACAGCAGCGGCATGGCGCTCGGCACGCACGGAGGCTCCAAAGACCTCGATCTCCAGGTCGCGGCCGCGGGCAACACCGAGGTGGTCAAGGCCAAACTCCGCACGATGGAGTCGCTCCAGCTCAAGGACGCCATCGAGGACATCCTCATCACGCTCGGATCGCAGTACCACATCATCCGCCCGGTCACCGGGCGCAGCGGCAAGGGCCTGTTCCTCTATCTGGCCCTCGATCGAGGCAGGTCCAATCTCGCGATGGCCCGGCACCAGCTCAAGGCCATCGAGGAGCGCCTGGAGATCTGACCCTGGCAGGGAGGCCGCCGGCGCGGGCGGCCTCCCTGTCAGCATGTACCGTTGTAGTAGTGCAACTAATGAATCGCCGACGGCGGATCCTGGTGCTGCTCATCTGCTGCACCAGCCTGCTGATCGTGTCCCTCGACAACACGATCGTGAACGTGGCGCTGCCCGCGCTCGGGCGGGACCTGCACGCCCCGGTCTCCGGGCTCCAGTGGACGATCGACGCCTACACGCTCACGCTCGCGAGCCTGCTCATGCTGTCGGGGTCCACCGGCGACCGCGTCGGACGGCGGCGCGTCTTCCAGATCGGGCTGCTCGTCTTCACGTGCGCGTCACTGCTGTGCAGCATCGCGCCGACGCTGGAGTGGCTGGTCGCGTTCCGCGCGCTCCAGGCGGTCGGCGGTTCGATGCTCAACCCGGTGGCGCTGTCCATCATCACCAACACCTTCACCGACCCGCGCGAGCGCGCCCAGGCGATCGGCGTGTGGGGCGGCGTCGTCGGGATCAGCATGGCCCTCGGCCCCGTCGTCGGCGGCCTGCTCACCGACAGCGTCGGCTGGCGGGCCATCTTCTGGATCAACGTGCCGATCGGCCTGGTCGCGGTGCTGCTCACCTGGCTGTTCGTCCCCGAGTCCAGGTCGGAGCGGCCGCGCAGGATCGACCCGGTGGGGCAGATCCTCGTCATCGCCCTGCTGGCCTCCCTGACGTACGGGATCATCGAGGGGCCCGGCCTCGGCTGGTCGTCGGGCCTGATCATCGCGTGCTTCGCCGTCGCCGTGCTCTCCCTCGTCGCGCTGATCGTGTACGAGCCGCGCCGTGAGGATCCGCTCATCGACGTGCGCTTCTTCCACAGCGCCCCGTTCTCGGGGGCCGCGGCCATCGCTGTGGCGAGCTTCGCCGGGCTCGGCACGTTCCTCTTCGTCAACACGCTCTACCTTCAGGACATCCGCGGGCTGTCGGCCCTGCACGCGGGACTGTGCATGCTGCCCACCGCCCTGGCGACGCTGATCTTCGGGCCACTGTCCGGACGGCTGGTCGGCGTCCGCGGGCCCCGGATGTCGCTGCTCGCGGGCGGCGTCTGCGTCACGGTGGCGGGCGTGCTGCTCGCGCAGGTCACCGTGGTCACTCCCATCCCGGAGCTGCTGGTGATCTATCTGATCTTCGGGCTCGGGTTCGCGGTGGTGAACCCGCCGATCACCAACACCGCCGTCTCCGGGATGCCGCTCTCCCAGGCCGGCGTCGCCGCCGCCGTCGCGTCGACCAGCCGCCAGGTCGGCCAGTCCTTCGGCGTGGCCATCGCCGGCTCGGTGATCGCCTCCGCCGTACACGTCCCCGGGTTCACCCGCGCCAGTCACGTGGCATGGTGGATCGTCGCCGCGTACGGGCTGATCGTCCTGGTCCTCGCCCTGGTCACCACCAGCGGCTGGGCCAAGGCCACCGCCGAGCGTACGGCGGCCCGGCTGACGCCGCACGAGCCGGTGAGGTCGCGATGAGCGAGGACGTGGCGGCGCGCGTGTGGCGCGGGATGCGCGGCCTGGTGCTCGAACGCCACGAACGGCGCAAGGAGGTCTGCGACGCCCTCGGCATGAGCTTCATCCGGGTCAAGGCCCTGCGCCTGCTCGCCCCGGGACCGCTGACCCTGCGCCGCCTGGCCGAGCGGCTCACCACCGACGCCCCGTACACCACGATCGTGGTGGCGGACCTCGAACGTCGCGGGCTGGTCGAGCGGGCGCCCCATCCCGAGGACCGTCGAGCCAAGATCGTCTCGATCACACCGGAGGGGGTCACGGCCGCGGAACTGGCCGAGCGCATCCTCGGCGAGCCGCCCTCGGCCCTCCTCGCGCTCGATCCGGCGGACCTCGACGCCCTCGACCGCGTCATCGCGCGGCTCCTCGCGGCCGGTTCCTGACGATCCCCTCTCAGTCCGTGGGAAGGAGGGTCCCCAGCGGCCCGAGGTCGAGGTTCAGGTCCGCGGGCTCCAGCCCGAACCGCTCGCACAGGTCGGTCATCGCCTCTTCGAGACGCATCAGTGTCAGGCCCAGCGTCTCGATCTGCTCGTCGGACAGGTCGCCCTGGTCCATCCGCCGGATGCACTGGCGCTCCACCTGTTGGCGGACGAGTTCGACGTCGGCGATCGACAGGACCAGATCTCCTGTGATGACGACACCTCCCGCGAGCAGCCGGTCCAGCAGGTCGACGAGCGCCACGCGCTCGGCGGGAATCCGGCCCTCGGCCGCCATCACGGCGCCTCTCGGCTCAGGGGGCGCCATGGCGCGCCTCCTGGTCGTCGGTCAGCTCCGTGAAGGAGTACGGCGGCCAGGGGCCGCTGAGCTCCACGTCCGTCCCCTGCTCGCGAAATCGGGAGACCAGCGCCGCGAAGTCCGGGCCGCGGTTCTCGTCGACGAGGTACGCGCCGTTCAGGACCATCCACTCGTCGCGTCCGGACAGCTGCGGGTCCTGAGCCCGGTGCCTGTGGCCCATGACGGCGACATCCAGCAGAGCGGTGTGGACGCGCTCCCCGCGGGCGCCCGCCTCGCCCCCTGTGCCGCCCGAGGCCGCCGGCGGCGCGGCGGGATCGACGTACACCTTCACGCCCCATTCGTTCCGGCCGGCCACCCGGGAGAGCGCCTCGGCGAAGTCCGCGCCCCGCCGACGCAGCAGATCACGCACCCGCTCGTCCCCGCTGTACACGGTCGCGAGCCGGACGGGGGCGGTCGGTCCGGTCGCGGCCACCGCCGCCACGACGCCGTGGTGCGCGCGAGCGGTCTCCCCCAGCCAGTCCAGCTCCTCCATCGAGCGGCGCAGCGGCTCCTCCCCGAACTGGTCCAAGGGGACGGTACTCACGTAGGCGAGCAGACCGCCTTCCGCGATCACCCGGACCGGCGCGCCGCCCACGCCCGTCAGCCCGCCGGGAGGGCGCCGCCCCCCGTCCCCTGCGACCGCGTAGAGGTAGGTGCCGACGTCAGCCACGGTCGTCTCCGCGTCCGCGCTGTTCGGGCGGGCGGTGCCGTTCGGATCGGCGCTCCTCGACGACCTCGCCCTGGATCTCGTCCTGGATCTCGTCCTGAATCTCGTCCGGGCCGCCGAGCGCCAGCCGCTCCTCCACCGCCGCGAGGCGCGCGCGCAGCCGGCGGTTCTCGTTCTCCAGCTCATTTGCCGCGGCACCGCCCCGTACGTGTCGCGGAGCACGGTACGGGCGTGTGTCGGATCGGTCATCTCGGAACGCCCTCACCATCGTCGATCATGCCGCGCCGGTAGCGCCGCGCCCTCCGTGTCGTCGACGTGCACGATCCAGCCCTCTCCCATGGGCTCCACAGGCGCCTCAGGAGCTGGCCTATGGCTTCTTGAGGGAGACGTGACCACCGAGCGCCCCTCCCCTAAGGGGGGATACGGAAACCCGGATAGCGAAGCATCGGACAAACTTGACGTCCGCCAAACTGGGCCGACCCACGGTTCGGCCTCCGGGGCCGAACAGCCGACACGTCGGGCACCGTGACCTGCGTTGACGGAATCGATGCGCATCCATGGCCCAACCTCGCCCCGGCCCCAATAGTTCTGCGCCTCAAAGGGGGTAACTGACGACATAGGTACCAAAAAGCAACAAGGCCGCTAGAAAAGGTCAAGGCGGGGGATTCACATGACCGAGACCAATGCGCCAACGGTTAAGGGCGTACCGGGACAGAGGGAGGGTACTCCCGGCCAGGCGACCATGGGCGGTGGCACCAGCCTGGTGACCGACCGGGGCCGTACCACCATCTCCGAGGACGTCGTCGCGAAGATCTCGGGCGTGGCCGCCAGAGAGATCTCCGGGGTCCATGACTTCGGCACCGGCCCGGCCCGCGCGATGGGGGCGCTCAAGGGCAGGCTCGGCGCCGAGGACGGCGTCACCCGCGGCATCTCCGTGGAGGTCGGCGAGCGCCAGGCCGCGGTGGACATCGACCTGGTCGTGGACTACGGCGTGGCCATCCCGGACCTCGCCTCGGCCGTACGCGACAACGTGATCTCCGCGGTCGGGCAGATGTGCGGGCTGGAGGTGACCGAGGTCAACGTCACGGTCGACGACGTCTACCTGCCGTCACAGGAGGGGGGCGCCGGCTCGGGGGAAGGACCACGGGTCCGATGAGCGCGGGCGAGGGCCTGCCGGCCCCCGGTAACGCTCTGGTGGACCCGACGGCTCCCGACCCTGCTCCCGACCCTGCTCCCGATCCGGCTCCCGGCCCGCCTCTGACGGGCGCGGACGTCAAGCGGATCGCCGAGCGAGCGGCCTCCTGCCCGGACGTCGTGGCACTCTCCGGTGGCCCGTACGGAACGGTCGCCGCCTACCTTCCCGGCGAGACGGTCCCGGGGATCTCCGTACGGGAGACAGAGATCGAGATCCACGCGACCGTCCGGTACGGAAGGCCGATACCCGAGATCGCGGCCGAGATCCGCGACGCCGTCGCCCCTCTGACGGGCGGCAGACATGTGAACGTGACGGTCGACGACGTCACCGGCACGGAAGAACCAGGAAGGTGAGATCAACATGAACCAGTTCCCCGTTTGGTCGGTCATCGGACTCGCCTTCGGCACGGTCCTCGGGATCGTCGGCGCCTTCGGCGGGCTCAACTCCTTCCTCATCGTGCTGGTCCTCGGGGTGGTCGGCTTCTTCGTCGGCCTCGTCCTCGAGGGCGGCGTCCAGATGCCCACGCTCCGGGCACGGCGGCAATGACCACCGAGCGTGCGGGCGTGGCCGGGCACGGCGCCACCACGGTCACCGACCGCGCGTTCACGAAGATCGCGACGGAGGTGGCCGCGGACGACGACCGGCTCGCGGAGCGGCCGCGGGTGACGGCATCCGTCAGCGGAGCCGTCGCCGCGGTCCGGCTCGGCCTCGCCGTGCGTTACCCGGCCTCCGTGCCGCAGGTCGCGGCGGACGTACGGGAGCGGCTCAGAAGCCGCGTCCATGCTCTGACCGGCATCACCGTGGAGAACGTCGACATCGACATAGTCCGGCTCGTACCGGGACCGAGGAGTGGCCATGACGACTCTCCGACCGCCTGAGACCCCCCGACCGCCCGACCGCGCGTCCGCGCGTGGCCGGGGCGCGGCGCGGTTCTTCCGTACCAGGCGAAAGGTCCCCGCCGCCATCATGGCGATCATCCTGCTGGCGATCGGAGTGCTGACCGCGATCGAGACGATCTCGGCGCTGTTCGGCCACCCAGCGAAGATCGTGCCGTACGGCCAGGTGGCGGACTTGGCCCGTGCCGCGACCTGGCAGGACAACGCCGTCATGGCGTGCGCCGGAGCCCTGGGGATCATCGGGCTGGTGCTCATGCTGATCGGGCTGGCCCCCGGACGCCCCCGGCTGGTGCCGCTGCGCAGCGGCGATCCCGACATGATCATCGGGATGCCGCGGCGCATGCTGGCCCGGGTGCTCGGCGCGGTCGCCGGCCAGGTCGACGGGGTGCGGCGCGTCCGGGCGAAAGTACGCGGACGGCGGGTGACCGTACACGCGGGCAGCGACCTGCGTGACATGTCCGCGCTGCGTGACCGGGTGGAGGCCGCCGTGGACGACGAGCTGGCCAAGCTCGCGCCGGTCGGCCGGTACACGGTGCGGACCAAGGTGAGCGGACCAAGGTGAGGGGTGTCTCATGAGACGAGGAAAGGCGTTCGGCCGGGGCATCGCGTGGGGCAATCGCACCGGCCTGGCCCTGCTCGGCCTCCTCCTCTTCGCGGCCGGTGGCGCCGCCCTGGCACGTGGCCTGGGCGTGTTCGGCGCGGACGCGGCCAGGCAGCCGTTGCTGCCCGGCTTCGTCACCGCCTTCGCCCGCTCCACCTCCTGGTTCTGGCCGGTCGTGGCGATCGGGGGCGTCGTGCTCGCGCTCATCGGGCTGAGCTGGTTGCTCGCCCTGCTCCGTCTCGACCGGTTGCGGCGGATCCGTCTGGAGTCCGGTCCTTCCGGCGTCACCGAGATCGGCGGCAGGCAGGCGGGCGAGGCGCTGGCCGGGCAGGTGAGCGGCTATCAGGGCGTGCGGCGGGCCAGGGCCACGCTGCGTGGGAAGCCCGACGCCCCCGCCCTGGATCTGCGCGTGATCTCACAGGACCCCGCGAACCCGGACGCCCTGATCGCCCGGCTGCACGACGAGGCGGTCCCCGACCTGCGCGCCACGCTCGGCATGCGCCGCCTGCCCGCTCTGGTCAGGCTGGACTTCACCACCCGCAAGCGGACCCGCGAGGTTCACTGAGCTCCCGTCAGGCGAGCGTGACGGTGACCGGGAGCTCCTTGATGCCGTTGACGAAGTTGGAGCGGACCCGGCGGATGTCCCCGGCGAGCCGGATGTCGGCGAGGCGCGGCAGCAGCTCCTCGAACATGATCCGGATCTCCAGGCGGGCGAGCGCGTTGCCGAGGCAGAAGTGCGGGCTGCCCTTGCCGAAGGTGATGTGGTCGTTGTTCTGACGGGTCACGTCGAAGGTGTAGGGCGACTCGAAGGCCCGCTCGTCGCGGTTGCCTGAGGCGAACCACATGACGACCTTGTCGCCTTCGGCGATCTTCTGCCCGTGCATCTCCACGTCCTGGGTCGCCGTACGGCGGAAGTGGTAGACCGGGGAGGCCCAGCGGAGGAACTCCTCCACCGCGTTCGGCATCAGCGAGAGGTCCTGCCGGAGCTTCTCCGCCTGCTCGGGGTGCTCGATCAGCGCGCGCATCGTGTGCGAGATCGCGTGCCGGGTGGTCTCGTTGCCGGCCACCACGAGCAGCAGGAAGTAGTTGTCGAAGTCGGTCGGCGAGAGCGCCACGCCGTCGGCGGGGGTCTCGTTGACCAGCCTGCTGACGAGGTCGGTGCCGTCGCCGCCGCGCCGCTGCCTGGCCAGCTCGCGGCCGTACTCGAAGACCTCGAGGGAGGCGGGGCTGCGGAACGGCAGGTCGCGGTACTTCTCGCTCTCGGCGCTGTGCAGCAGCACGTCGGCGTAGTCGGGGTCGGTGTTGCCGATGATGCGGTTGCCCCAGTCGATGAGCTGCTGGGTGTCGTCCGCCGGCACGTCGAGCATCTTCGCCAGGACGTTGATCGGGAAGTCGGCGGAGACCTCCTTCACGAAGTCGAACGTGCCCTTGGCGAGCGCGGCGTCCAGGGTCCGGGCGGTGAGCCCGCGCAGGAAGACCTCGTACCCGGCGACAGCCCTCGGGGTGAACTCGCGCTGCAGGATGCGGCGCAGCACGCTGTGCCGGGGGCCGTCGGTCTCCAGGATGGAGCGGCGGATCGTGGCCTGCCGGTCGTCGACCTCCTCGAGGTTGGTGAACTTCATCGAGGTGAAGGTCGCCGCGTCACGGTCCACGCGCACGATGTCGGCGTGGCGGGTGAGCGACCAGAAACCGCTGCCGTGCTCGCCCTCGTCCTGCCAGTGCACCGGGGCCTGTTCGCGCAGCACGTCGAACATGCGCCACGGGGTGTCGCCGTCGAGGAACTTGTCGTTGTCCGCCAGGTCGACGTCTTCCAGGCGCATGGGTCCTCCAGAAAGGGGTTGGTGAGAAGTACGGGTTGACTAGAGGTGGTAGGCGTACTCGCGGAACTCCCAGTCGGTGATGAACTGGGAGAAGCGCTCGGCCTCGTTGCGCTTGTACGCGAGGTAGGCGGCGGTGAACTCCTTGCCGAGCACCTCGCTCAGCGCCGTGTCGGCGCCGAGGGCGTCCAGCGCGACGGGCAGCGACATCGGCAGTACGGGGGCCTTGCTGGTGTCGTACCCGTAGCCCGACAGCGGGGCGGGCGGCTCCACGCGGTCGCGGATGCCGAGGTAGACGGCGGCGAGCAGGCCCGCGATGGCGATGTAGGGGTTGGCCGAGGCGTCGCCGAGCCGCACCTCCAGGCGGGCGCCGGCGCCGCGCTCCGGCGGCACCCGCAGCATGGCGCTGCGGTTGTCCAGGCCCCAGTCGATCAGCCAGGGGGCGAGTGTGTCGGGCCCGAACCGCTTGTAGGAGTTGATCGTCGGGTTGAGCAGGGCGGCGAGCGCGGGCGCGTGCGCGAGGATTCCTCCGATGGCGTACCTGGCGCTCTCCGAGAGCCCGTACGCCCCGGAGGCGTCGTCGAAGATGTTGCGGCCGCTTTCGTCCACACACGAGAGGTGGATGTGGAAGCCGGAGCCGCCCTCGTCGTTGAACGGCTTGGCCATGAAGGTCGCCAGCAGGCCGTCGCGGCGGGCCAGCTCCTTGATGGCGGACTTGAAGCGGAACGCCCGGTCGGCCGCGTCGACCGCCTCGGAGTGGTGCAGGTTGATCTCGAACTGGCCGCCGGAGAACTCGTGGTTGCCCATGGTGACGCCGAGGTCCATCCCGCGCAGCGTGCGGAGGGTGCGCAGCACGTGCGAGCCCTTGTCGCCCTTGGCGCCGACGACGTAGACGTTGCCGGGCGCGTCGTCGTACCGCTTCCAGCCGGCGCCGTCGGGCTCCATCAGGAAGTACTCCAGCTCGGGGCCGATCACGCCGGTCAGCCCGAGCTCGGCCAGCCGGGCGGCGGCGGCGCGGACCACCTCGCGCGGCGATTCGGGGAACGCCTCTCCGGTGGCCGGGTTGACCGCGTCGCCGAGACAGTACGCCACGCCGGGCTCCCAGGACAGCGGGACGAGCGTGGACAGGTCGGGATGGATCGAGATGTCGGGGAGGCCCTCGTCGAGGCCGCCGGGCACCGGGACGACGTCGCCCTGGGGCGAGGTGTAGTAGACCGCGCGGCAGAACGCCACGCCGCTCTCGCAAACGTCGGGGAGCCGCTCCACGAGCACGTCCTTGCCGCGGTCGGTGCCGATGAGGTCGGGATAGCCGATACGGACGACGTCGACGCCCTGCTCCTTCAGGCGCTGGACGGTCCGTTCCGCGGATTCCGTACTCACGTGGCCTCCTCGATAGTGCCAGGACATGGGGGGTTCATTTGGGTGCAAACAATACGCGCGAAACCGGCGGACAACAAGAGCCCACCAATCGAAGATATCCAGGGGCTGCTCGTGACAACCCGCAGCTCAGCACATATCGTATGGATCCAAATGAACTGTCGTGACCCTCAAGGAGGCGCCGTGGCGAAGCTGCGCGGTTTCTACACGCCCAAGACCGCGACCGGCCGGTCCTCGCTGGTTCCCAGCCCGCCCTGGTACTACTCCGGCGACCTGCTCACCGTGGAGTACCGCACCGATCCCGCCAAGGTGGCCGCGCTGCTCCCCGAGCATCTCTCGCTCGCCGACGAGGACCCCGGAGCGGTGGCCGTGATCTGGGCGGACTGGCAGTCGTGCTCCGGCGGGCAGGAGGAGCTCCTCGACCCCGTCCGGTCGCAGTACAAGGAGTGCTTCGTGGTGGTGCGCTGCTCCCACCAGGGGCAGACCTACTCCCGCTGCGTCTACATCTGGGTGGACAAGGACTTCGCCATCGCCCGCGGCGCGCACCAGGGCTATCCGAAGAAGCTCGGCTCCATCCACATGACCCGCCCGCACCCGTTCGGCCAGGCCGCGCCGCGGATCGGGGAAGGTGGCGTCTTCGGCGCCACGCTCGCCGCCGCCGACCGGCGGCTCGCCCAGGCCGTCGTACGGCTGCGCGAGCCCAGCGCGACCAACGGGTTCGTCAACGGCCACCCGATGGCCCACAACCGCTGGCTGCCGTCCATCGAGCCGGGCAAGGGGCTGGCCCTGGACGAGCTGATCGTCACGGCCGGGGCGTCCTTCGAGGGCGGCCAGGCGTGGACCGGCGACGCGGAGATCGAGCTGTTCGACGCGCCCACCGAGGAGCTGGCGGACCTCACCGTGGACGAGGTCATCGGCGGCTACTACCGCCAGGTCGGCGTCGTCTGGAACGGCGGCACCCTGCTCGAGACGGGCACGTCGGGAGCGGAGTAGTCGTCGGTTGACATGAAGGTCGGTTGACATGAAGAAGGAGGGCCGGGATTCCCCGGCCCTCCTTCTTCATGTTCGGACCACTACTCCGCGGGAGCGCCGTGACCGATCTGGGCGTAGGTCCGCGGGTTGCTCGTCTTGATCCACACGCCGTACCCGATGCCGATGACACCGGCGAGCAGGACGAGACCGGGGATCAGCCAGTTCAGCACCGAGCCGTCGGGGGTGCCGAGCAGCGCCTGGAAGTTGACCACCGCGAGCACCAGGATGACCGCGAGAGCGGCACTGGACAACACCGGAGCGACCACCCTGCTCCAGCCGTTCTCGCCCCGACCGTCCCGCCGGAAGTAGCCGATGACCGAGACCGAGGTGACGACGAGCAGCAGGATGACGCCGAGGGCGCCCAGGTTGGTGAACCAGTTGAACAGCGTGCCGGTCGGGTCGCCGCCGGACACGCCGAACAGCAGCACCACCGCGGCGGCGAAGATCGACTGGGTGAGCGAGCCCACGTACGGCGAGCCGTGGCTCGGGTGGGAGGCGCCCAGCTTGCCGGGGAGTACACCCTCGCGGCCGAGCGCGAAGAAGTACCGGGCCACCGCGTTGTGGAACGACAGCAGCGCGGCGAACACGGCGGTCACCATGAAGACGTTGGCGAGCGTGGAGAAGCCGGAGCCGAGGGTCTGCTCACCGAGGATGAACACCAGGTCGGTGGCCTTCTCACCGGACTCGGCGACGATGTTGTCCACGCCGGTGCCCATCGACATCGCCCAGGCGGTGAAGGCGTAGAACAGACCGATCACCGCGACGGCGATGTAGGTGGCGCGGCTGACGGTCCGCTTGGGGTCGCGGCACTCCTCGCTGTAGATCGCGCCGGACTCGAAGCCCATGAACGACGCCATCACCCAGCAGAACCCGGCGCCGACCGCTCCGGTGGTCAGCGCGCCCCAGGTGAACGGCTCGGCGGACAGGCCGGACGGCGCGTTGGAGACCTGGGCGAAGTCGAAGACGAGCACGGTCAGGCTCTCGCAGATGAGCAGGACGGCCAGCACACGGGCGTTCAGGTCGATCCTGCGGTAGCCGAGGATCGCGATCAGCACCAGCGCGACCAGCGAGCACACCCACCACGGCACGTTCAGGCCGAAGTGCGCGCCGAGGAGCCCGGAGGCGGCCGCGCCGAACAGGCCGTACAGGCCGACCTGCATCGCGTTGTAGGCGACCAGCGCGACGAAGGAGGCGCCGACACCTCCGACCCTGCCCAGGCCCTGGGCGATGTAGGAGTAGAACGCGCCGGCGTTGGAGATGTGCCGGCTCATCGCGGCGTACCCGACGGAGAAGACCGCGAGCACGGTGGCGAGCACCAGATAGATGAGGGGAACGCCGATCACCCCGGTGGTGCCGTAGCTCATGGGGAGGCCACCGGCGGCGACGGTCAGCGGGGAGGACGCGGCCACCACGAAGAAGACGATGTCCGGCACGCCGATACGACGGCGGGAGAGTTCGTGCGTGGCGGACTGTTCACCGGCCGAGGGCCGTCCGGTGGCGATTGCCTCATCGGCCATGGCAACCTTCCATATTGGGTGGATCGGGGTTCTGGCGAGATCGTTTGCATGCGTACGACCTGCCGTTTGGCGGATCGTACGTGTACAAATGAACTTGACGCAAGAGTTGACATGAAAGGAGCAGGGGTGCCCGCGCACTATTCGTTGTCGGAGACCGAGGAGGCGGTGAAGCGCCGCTTGGGAGAGATCCCCGTCCGGCGCGAGGCACTCGCCGCCGTCTCCAACCTGTATCGCGCGGCCGCCGCGGTCCGGCAACATCTGGAGAACTCGGCGCTCCGCTCGGCCGACCTCACCTGGAGCGCGTTCGTCGTGTTGTGGGTGGTGTGGATCTGGGAGGAGATCGAGACCCGGCACGCCGCCGCCGAGGCGGGCATCTCCAAGGGCACGCTCACCGGCATCATCAAGACCCTGGAGTCGCGCGGCCTGGCGGAGCGCCGCCAGCATCCCGACGACGGCCGGCTGGCGCTGCTGCGGCTCACTCCCGAGGGCCTGGCCCTGATGGAGACGCTGTTCCCCGCGTTCAACGACGAGGAGTCGTTCGTGGTGGGCGCGCTCAATGACGAGGAGTCGCTCCACCTCGCCGACACGCTGCGCCGCATCGTCACCCACCTGGAGGAGCACGGCGAGGAGCGGCGGGAGAACCTGCGTCGCGACTCCCCCGCCCCGCCGCGTCGCGGCGGCCGCCGCCGGTCGAGCTGAGCCGGTCGAGCTGAGCCGGTTTCAGGCCGACCTGGCGGCCGTGACCAAGCCGTCGAAGACGCTCTGGTTGACGGGGTCGGTCGCCGCGGTGTCCTCGGGGTGCCACTGGACGCCCAGGAACCAGCCCGCGCCCGCGGCCCGCTCGGCCGCCTCGACCGTGCCGTCCTCCGCGTGGGCGGTGGCCACCAGGCCCTCCCCGAGCGACGACGCGCACTGGTGGTGGTAGCAGGACGCCTCCACCTTCTCCGCGCCGGTCACCCGGCCGAGCAGCGAGTCCGGCCGTACGCGCACGGGGTGGACGAGGTGGCGGTGGTCCGGCTCCATGTGCTGGCGCAGCCGCCCGCCGAGGGCCACGTTGACGACCTGGAGCCCGCGGCAGATGGCCAGCGTGGGCAGGCCGGCGCGCAGCGCGTGCCGGGCCGCCGCGAGGTCGAAGGCGTCCTGCTCGGCGTCCACGTCGTAGACGCTCTCGTGCGCCGTGTCGTCGCCGTACGCCGAGGGGGCGAGGTCGCCGCCGCCGGGGAGCAGCAGTCCGTCCACGGAGGCCAACCGGCCCGCCGCCTCGTCCGCGCCCACGGGATGCATGAGGAAGGGCTCGCCGCCGGCGCGGTAGACGGCGTCGGCGAGCGCCCTCGCGGTCACCACTGCCGAGTAACGGAGCGCGGACGTGGTGGCGGCGAACCGTGAGGGAATCGCGATGATCGGCCGGCGATCGGGCATCCCAGTCTCCTTGCAGCTTGTTTGACTCCAAACGATACCGTCATATTGACTCGCCGCGAGAGCGCGACCTAAATTGTTTGGAACCAAACGACTTGGAGGGGCGGATGGCCACTGTCGGGGATGTCACGGTCCAGGAGGATCACTGGATCGGGGGCGAACGAGTCTCCTCACCTGCGACGTTCGACGATGTCTCGCCGATCGACGGACAGGTGATCGCGCGCGTCGCACGCGGCGGCGCGAAGGAGGCCGACGAGGCGGTCCGGGCCGCGACCAAAGCGTTCCCCGCGTGGGCGCGTACGAGCCGTGAGGAGCGGGCGCGTCTTCTGCACGCGATCGCCGACGGAGTCGAGAAGCGGTTGGACCAGCTCGCGATCGTGGAGACGACCGACAACGGCGCTCTGCTTCGTTCGCACCTGCGTGGCGTGATGCCCCGCGTGGCGCACAACTTCCGCTTCTTCGCCGACTGGCTGCTCGGCCTCGGGCACGACGACTTCGAGACCCGCGGGCACCGCAACCACGTCTCGTGGGACCCGGCCGGGGTGTGTGCCCTGATCACGCCGTGGAACGCGCCGCTCATGCTGGCCACCTGGAAGATCGCCCCCGCGCTCGCCGCCGGGGACACGGTCGTCCTGAAGCCGGCCGAGTGGTCGCCCCTCACCGCGTCGCTGCTGGCCGAGATCACCGCCGAGGCCGGACTGCCCGACGGCGTGTTCAACGTCGTCCAGGGCTACGGCGAGGAGGTCGGCGCCCCCCTGGTCGCCCACCCCGACGTCCGCCGGATCAGCTTCACCGGATCGGTGCCCACCGCCCGGCACATCGCCCGGGCGGCGGCGGCCAACCTGACCCCGCTGTCCCTCGAACTCGGCGGCAAGTCCCCGCTGATCGTGTTCGCCGACGCCGACCTGGACCTGGCCGTGAACCTCGCGGTCGAGCAGTACGACAACGCCGGGCAGGTCTGCCTGGCCGGGACCCGGCTGCTGGTCGAGGAGAGCGTCGCCGCCGAGTTCACCGAGCGGTTCGTCGCCAAGGCGGCCACGCTCCGCCAGGGCGACCCGCGCGACCTCGCCACCGACATCGGCCCCAACATCCACCGCGAGCACGTCGAGCGGATCGACGGGTTCGTCCAGCGGGCCGTCGCCGCCGGAGCCACGCCCGTCATCGGCGGCGGCCCCAACACCGACCTGGGCGGCCTCTACTACCGGCCCACCCTGTTCACCGGCGCGGCCGCGGACAGCGAGATCGTCAACGAGGAGGTCTTCGGGCCGGTTCTCACGCTCCAGACGTTCCGTACCGAGGAGGAGGCCGTCGCGATGGCCAACTCCACCAGGTTCGGTCTGGCCGCCACCCTGGTGACGGGGTCGCGTGAGCGGGCCGACCGGGTCACCGAGCGTCTCGTCGCCGGCACCGTCTGGGTCAACTGCTTCTTCGTCCGCGACCTGCAGGCGCCGTTCGGCGGCGCGCGCCAGTCGGGCGTCGGCCGCGAGGGCGGCGACTGGAGCTTCGACTTCTACTGCGACGTCAAGAACACCGTCACCGCGCCGGGAGGCTGGAATGGGTGAAGTCGTCGGCGCGGGCATGCTCGCCCACGCCCCCACGATCATGCTGCCCCTTGAGGTCCGCAAGGAGCTCAACGAGGGCAAGGAGATCAGCATCGTCCCCGGGCTGCGGCGCCTGCGGGAGGAGGTCTTCGAGACCGTCGACTACGACACCGTGATCGTGCTCGACTCGCACTGGGCGACCACCGTGGAGTTCGTGGTCACCGCGCAGGACCGGCGTTCCGGGCTCTTCACCTCGGAGGAGCTCCCGCGCGGCATGTGCCGGATCCCCTACGACTTCCCCGGCGACCCCGAGCTGGCCCGCCTGATCGCGGCCCAGCAGGAGAAGCACGCCACCTGGATCACCGCGATCGACGACCACCACCTGCCGATCTTCTACGCCACGGTCAACCTGTGGAAGTACCTCGGCGTACCCGGCAAGCGGTGGATCTCGATCGGCATGTGCCAGACCGCCGAGACCGAGGACAACCTCCGGCTGGGCCGCGCGGTCGGCGACGCCATCGCGGCGAGCGACCGCAAGGTTCTGCTGATCGCCTCGGGCGCGCTCTCGCACACCTTCTGGCCGCTGCGTCAGCTCCGCGCCCACGAGTCCAGCGACCCCGTGCACGTCTTCTCCCCCGAGGCGCGTGCCGCGGACGAGGAGCGCATCGAGTGGATGCTGGCGGGCGACCACGCCCGCGTGCTCGACACGATGGAGGACTTCTACCGCTTCAAGCCCGAGGCGCGGTTCGGCCACTACCTGATGATGGCCGGGGCACTCGGCGAGCACGACCTCGTCGCGCCGGGACGGCTCTACAGCGACTACGAGAACGCCACGGGCACCGGTCAGGTGCACATCTGGTTCGACCGGCCGGAAAGCGGCTTCGCCGCTCCGCGGGCCACCGACAGCTCGGGCGACCCGTACCCCTACCCGTTCACCCTCGAAGGGACCCGTTGATGCCCGAGTACCGCAGGATCCTCCTGGACGGCGCCGCCACCCAGGTACGCCGGGAGGGTGACGAGCTGGTCAGCGCGGACGGCCGCGTGGTGGGCGTCGACGACGCCATCCACCTGCCGCCGAGCGTGCCGAGCAAGATCGTCGCCGTCCACCTGAACCACCGCAGCCGGGTCGAAGAGTTCATGACCTCGCTGCCCCCGGCACCGACGTACTTCCACAAGCCGACCTCGTCGCTGAACGGCCACAAGGGCGCGATCGTCCGTCCCGAGCGGTGCAAGTACCTCAACTACGAGGGCGAGGTGGCCATCGTCATCGGCCGCACCGCGCGGGGCATCTCGCCCGAGGAGGCCGGGGACTACATCGCCGGCTACACCGTGGGCAACGACTACGGCCTGCACGACTTCCGCGACACCGACGGCGGGTCGATGCTGCGGGTGAAGGGCTCCGACACGCTCTGCCCGCTCGGCCCCGGCCTGGTCACCGACTGGGACTTCCACGGCAAGCGGCTGCGCACGTACGTCAACGGCACGGTCGTGCAGGACGGCTCCACCGACGAGATGGAGTGGGACATGCACTACCTCGTCGCCGACATCGCCCGCACGATCACGCTCTACCCGGGCGACGTGCTGCTGTCGGGCACCCCGGCCAACTCGCGGCCGGTCCAGCCGGGCGACGTGGTCGAGGTCGAGGTCGAGGGAATCGGCAGGCTGACCAACCACATCGTCTCCGGCCCCGCCCCCATCCGTGACGACTGCGGCGCCCAGCCCACCGAGTCCGAGGAGGTCGTCTCGACCGCCTTCGGCGGTGACTGGGAGTTCCGCGGCGTCCGCGCCCCCAAGCGCTAGGCCCCACGCGTCAGAAGGAGTCAGTAAGCATGAAGGTCATCGTCGACATGGACGTCTGCAAGGACCACGGGCAGTGCGTCTTCTCCGCCCCCGAGGTCTTCCAGATCAACGAGAACGGCCGGCTGGTCTTCGAGGCCGAGCCCGACGAGTCGCTGCGCGACGCCGTCGAGGAGGCCGCCGACGTCTGCCCGCTCCAGGCCATCACGATCGAGGGCTGACGAACGTGGGCCAGCGCATCGTGATCGCGGGTGCCTCCATGGGCGGCCTGCGCGCGGCCGAGCGGCTGCGCGCCTCCGGATTCATGGGAGAAATCGTCGCCGTCGGCGACGAGACCCACATGCCCTACAACCGGCCGCCGCTCTCCAAGGAGGCACTCGCCTCCGAGGTGACCCACGAGGCGGTCGCGTTCCGGCTGCGCCCGGCCGTCGCCGACGTGACGTGGCGACTCGGCGTCCGGATCGCCTCCGCCGACCTCGCGGCGGGAGCCGTACGGCTCGCCGACGGTGCCGAGCTGGCCTACGACGGCCTGGTGATCGCCACCGGGATGCGGCCGCGGCGGCTGCCCACGCCCGGCCCCGCGCTGGGCAGGCACGTCGTACGGACCCTTGAGGACGCCCGCGCGCTGCGCGGCGAGCTGGGCCCGGACGCCCGTGTGCTGGTCATCGGAGCAGGATTCATCGGATGTGAGGTCGCCGCGACGGCGCGGCTCCTCGGCGCCGATGTGACCGTGGTCGCGCCGGAGGCGGTGCCCATGCGGCGCCCGCTCGGCGACGACCTCGGCGCCGCGCTCCAGCGGCGGCACGAACGGCAGGGGATCCGCTTCCTGCTGGGCCGTACGGTCGCCGTGTTCCTCGGCGAGGACCGGGTCACCGGTGCCGAGCTGTCCGACGGCACCCGCCTCGACGCCGATGTCGTCGTCGAGGCGGTCGGTTCGGCCTCCAACACCGACTGGCTGGACGGCAACGGCCTCGACCTGTCCGACGGTGTGCTGTGCGACAACGCGCTGCGCGTCGAGGGGCGGCCCGGGGTGGTGGCGGTGGGAGACGTGGCCCGCTTCCCCAACCCCCGCTACGACGGCGTGGCCCGGCGGGTCGAGCACTGGAGCATCCCGACCGACACGGCCAAGCGGGCCGCCGTCACGCTGATGACCGACCTCGGGCTGTCCGGGCACGACCCCGCGCCCTTCACGCCGCTGCCCACCTTCTGGAGCGACCAGTACGACCTGCGGATCCAGTCGTTCGGCGCCCCGGCGCTCGGCGGGGACGACATCCGCGTCCTGGAAGGCGACCTCGACGGCGAGGTCGTGGTCGGCTACCACCGCGACGGGGCGCTCGTCGGCGTCGTGATGATCGGCCTCCCGTCCGCCGTCGCCCGCTACCGCGCCGAGCTGATGCGCGGCCCCGCCGCCGCCTGAACCCGGCGAATCCTCTATGGCCACGCTCGACACGCGGGAATGATCAGCCACGCCTGAAGTGCTCGGCGAACCAGTCGCGCGCGAGCTCGGCGACGGCCTCGAGCGCGCCCGGTTCCTCGAACAGATGGGTCGCCCCCGGCACGATCCGTAGCTGGTTCTCGCAGCGGAGCCGCTGCTGGGCGGCCTGGTTCAGGCCGAGCACCACGTGGTCGTCGCCTCCGACGATGAGCAGGGTGGCCGCCCGAACGGCGGACAGCCGCTCTCCCGCGAGGTCCGGCCGCCCGCCGCGCGACACGATCGCCGCGACGTCGCCGTCAGGTTCCGCCGCCGCCCACAAGGCGGCGGCGGCTCCGGTGCTCGCCCCGAAGTACCCCACCGGCAGTCCCGCCACCTCCGGCCGCTCCCGCAGCCAGCTCGTCACCGCCGCGAGCCGATCCGCCAGCAGCCGGATGTCGAACACGTTGGCCCGGTCGATCTCCTCCTCAGGGGTGAGCAGGTCGAACAGCAGCGTGCCCAGCCCCTCCCTGTTGAGCGCCGCCGCCACGTAGCGGTTGCGCGGGCTGTGCCTGCCGCTCCCGCTCCCATGTACGAAGAGGACGATCCCCTGCGCCCCATCCGGTACGGCCAGCCGGCCCGCCAGCGGGACGCCCGCCGCGTCCACCTCGATCTCCCCGGTGAACCCCGGAGGATCCACGGCCCGGTGGAGCAGCTCGACCACCTGCTCATCGCTGGTCTGCGGAAAGTCGGAGTACCAGGCGCCGATCGCGTACAGGTCATGCGGGGCCTGGAGGCACACCACCTCGTCAGCGTCCTTGCGCAGGCCCGCGACCGTGTCGGGAGCGCCGACCGGGACCGCCAGCACGACACGTTCCGCGCCCTGCGCCCGAGCGACCCGGCACGCCGCCCGCGCCGTCCCTCCGGTCGCCACCCCGTCGTCCACCACGATGACCGTGCGCCCCTTCAGCTCGACCCGGGGACGTCCCCCACGGAATCGGCCCCCGCGGCGGATCAGCTCCTCCCGCTCGGCCTCCTCCACCTTCGCCATCTGCTCCTTGGTGACGCCGGCGAGCCGTACGATCTCGGGGTTCAGCACGCGCACACCGCCCTCCCCGATGGCCCCGAACCCGAGTTCCGGCTGGTACGGCACGCCGAGCTTGCGCACCACGATCACGTCGAGCGGAGCGCCGAGTGCCCTGGCCACCTCGTACGCCACCACGACACCACCCCGGGGCAGCCCCACGACGACCGCGTCGACGCCGCCGAGCCGGTCCCGCAGCAGCTCGCCCAGGCGGGTCCCCGCGTCACGCCGGTCAGCGAACACGATCGCTCACCTCCCCACCGCGTGAGGTCCTTCCTTTCAGCCCTTCCCCGGCATCGAGGGCCGATGCATCAGGAAGGGGCCGAGTAGCTCCTCCGTACGGGCGTAGACGGGAGCGCGCTCCGCGCCCAGCTCGATCATGCGGGCGGCCTTGTTCACGACGGCGTTCACGAGTTCCGCGGTGGTGGCGGGATCCGGGAGCCCGAGGTCGGCGAGCGCGCCCACGAGCGGGCCGAGCAGCTCCTCGTGCATGACCTTGCTCGTGCTGTCCAGCTTCTCGCCCGGGGCGATGCCGGCCAGAGCCTGAGCGACCGCGTGCTCACCCTCCGCGACCAGGCGGAGGTTCGCGTCGACGTAGGCGAGCACCCGGGCGCCCGGCGTGGCGGCGGCCTCCATCGCGTCGGTGACCCGCTGGGACCACCGGGGGAAGGTGTCCTCGATGAGCGCGTAGAGCAGGTCCTCCCTCGACCGGAAGTACTGGTAGACCGACGAACGGGCGAGCCCGGCCCTGGCGCCGACCTCGGCCAGCCCCGGAGCCCGGCTCGCGTCCTCGGCGAGGATGGCCCGCGCGGCGTCGAGCAGGGCCCGCCGCTGGGTGGCGCGGTGTTCCGCGACCGTGGGCGCGGTGATGCGCGGCACGGGCCCTCCTCGATCTCTCCGCGGCCCCCGGAGCCGGCTAGGCGGGAGCCGTCTGGTCGGACAGGCGTCCGTCGGTCATCTCCACGATCCGGTCGCAGTGCGCGAGCACGTCATGGTCATGGGTGACCATCACGGTAGCAACCGCCGACCGCTTCGTCTCCCGCGCCAGCAGGGACACCACCTCATGGCTGCGGGCCCGGTCCAGCGCCGCCGTCGGCTCGTCGACGAGCAGCAGCGACGGCGTGGTCATCAGCGCCCGGGCGATGCCCACCCGCTGCCGCTCGCCGCCGGACAGCTGGTGCGGCCGGCGGTCGGCCTTGTGCGCCATGCCGACCTCCTCCAGCAGTTCGCGAGGGTCACGCCGGGCGAGGTCGGCGCCTCGGGTCAGATGGGTGACCAGGCGGAGCTGGTCGAGCACGGTCAGCGCCGGCAACAGGTTGCCGGTCTGGAACACGAACCCGATGTGGTGACGGCGGTGGGCGGCGCGTTCGGCCTCGCTCATCGCCCCGATGTCACGCCCGTCGATCGTCACGGTTCCCTCGTCGGGTGTGGTGAGCGCTCCGGCGACCGCGAGCAGGCTGGACTTGCCCGCTCCCGAAGGGCCGACGACCGCGACGAACTCCCCGGGGCGTACGGCCAGGTCGACCGCGTCGAGCGCGGTGACGAGGCTGTCGCCGTCTCCGAGGCGCAGGGTCACCCCGGAGAGGGCGAGCCCGCTCCGCTCACCCGGCCCTCCGGGGTCCGTGATGCTCGGGGAGGTGGTGGTGCCGGTGTGGTTCATCGTTGTCCTCCCAGCGCGGCCAGCGGGTCGACGGCGGCGACGCGGACGATGGCCGCGGCCGCGCCGACCAGTCCGAGCGCGACGAGCAGGGCGCTCGCGACGGCGACGGCGGACGCCTCGAGCAGGAACGGCATGGCTCCGCCGCTGATGAGGGCGCCGAGCCCGACGCCGATCAGCACACCCGCGGCGGTGGCGCCCAGCAGGACCACGAGCGCCTGGAACAGGCCGTCCCGCAGCATGTACGGCTTGGACGCGCCCATCGCCCGCAGCACGGCGAGCTCGTGCTTGCGCTGGATCGTCCACACAGTGAAGAACGCGCCGACCACCAGGGCGGAGATGGCGTAGAGGAAGACCTGGATGAGGTTCAGCGTCGACGTCTCGGCGGTATAGCCGGGCGACGCGGCGAAGGACGCCGCGAGCGTGAGGGCGCTGGTGCCGGCGGCCTTGTCGCCCGCCGCGAGGTCGAGGGTGGCCCCGTCGTCGGCCTTCAGCGCGACCGCCGTCGCCTCCGTCAGCGTCTCTGGGCGTACCTGGTCGTCCGGGCCCGCGCCGGCGTGGATGCGCCGCCATGTGTCCAGCGGCACGAAGGCGACGTCGACGTGGCCGAAGGTGTACTGGTCGGCCGTCGCGCCGACGACGGTCAGCCGTGTCCCGATCCTGTCGAGAGTCACGGTGTCGCCCACGCGCAGACCGGCGTCGGTCGCGCTGGCGGACACGACGATGCCGTCGGGAGCCGCGAGCCCGCCGCCCTCGGCGGCGACCGGAGCGAGGAACGATCCGGGGGTCACTCCGAACAGGGCGAGGTCGATCGGCACGCCGCGGCTGCTGCGGGCGTTGACCAGGACGTTGCCGAACGGCTCCGCCTCCGCGACGCCCGGCCGTGCCTTCCACGCGTCCACCTGAGCGGTGTCGACCACGCTGCGCGAGAACGCGGCGTCGGTCTTGGTCCCCTCGTCGAAGGCGAACGCGGTCACCGGAAGGTTCTTCAACCCGGACACGCCGTCGTTCACCAGGCCCGACGAGAGTCCGGACAGCAGGACCATCAGCACCGCGATGAGCGCGACCACACCTCCCATCAACGTGAAGCGGGCACGCGCGAACCGTAGTTCGCGCAACGCGAGAAACATTTCCACTCCTCCCTGGAACACCCAGGTTCCCGACACAATGTTGGGAACTATACCGACGCGATGTCGGGATGTTTCGGGGCGGGTAGCGGGTACGCGGGGGCCGCTAATTGTCGTAGGCGATCTCTACTGTCACCGCCATGACGAATGCCGTGCAGGCGTATTCCTACGCCGGACCCTCCATGCTCACCGAGGGTCACCTGGGGTTGTCGACGTCCGGAGGCAGGACCACCCGGGGTCTGCTTGAGCACCCCCGGTTCTTCAGCGGGCTGATCACCCAGGCGGCACCCGCCGCGGGCGGCCTGCTCGCCGTGGCCGACGTGGCGCTGACCCGGTATCACCAGCCGCGTCCCGGGTGGACCCGCGACCCTGTGGTGACGTGTGACGGCGACCGGCTCAGGTTCGAGTCGTTCTCCGCGTGCGGAGGCGTGTACGCCCGGCTCGACATGCTGGCTCCCGCGCTGGACGGGGAGGTCGTCGATCGGGGCACGACCAACGTCGACGTCAACCTCCCCCTCCGGGAGGCGCTGGCCCGGGTGGGCGCCCGCGACCCGCTGCATCTCGGGGTCGGCCATGACGAGCTGACCGTCACCACGCTCGACGGCGCCGTCGTGGAGAAGAAGGTGCCCCTGCCCGAGCGGTGGTTGCGCGGCTTCGCCGAGGTCCAGGTCATCGCCTCGGGTTTCGATCTGCGCGCCGAGCTGGCCGGGCCGCACGCCGTACGGTTCCTGCGGGGCCTGCCGAAGAAGGCGAACACCACCGTGTGGGCGGTCCCTGCGGGACGGGAGCTGCGACTCACGAGCGCTCCCGCCCCCGGCGCGGTCTGCCTGGCGGGTCCGCACCGGCTCGCCACGATGCTGCCGCTGCTCCGCTTCGCCAGGTCCCTGCGTGCGTACGGCCCGGCCGTGACGGCCGGGTCCCGGACGATGTCCGGCTCAGAGGTCGCCGCGAGCGCGTGGGAGCTGGAGCTGCCCGGCATGCGCTACACCCTGGCGATCTCGCCCGAGGCGTGGCGTGGTTTCTCCGGGGAGGGGGCCGTACTCTCCGACCTGGCCACGGACGAGGCCGCCGGGGACGCGGACGTGATCGGCATGCTGCTCAACTTCGAGCCCATCGTCGAAGTGGGGTTGCTCGCGGAGCGGTCGGGTCTGCCTCCGGCACGGGTGAAGGCCGCGCTGACCCAGCTCGGCGTCGCCGGGCGCGTGGGCTACGACCTGGCCGAGGCGGCCCACTTCCACCGTGAGCTGCCCTATGACCGCGACCACGTGCGCGCGCTCAACCCGCGGCTCGTCTCCGCCCGGGACCTGGTCGAGTCCGGTGCCGTACGGGTGTCCGGGGACACCGCCGATGTGACCTCGAACGGCGAGATCCGACGGGTACGGCTGAGCGACGGCTCGTGCACCTGCGCCTGGTGGTTCGATCACCGGGGATCACGCGGTCCGTGCAAGCACGTCCTCGCCGCGCGGATCGTCGGCGCCCGCACCACCACAGAGGAAGCCGCGACGGATCAGGGTGCCCTCACGGGACCTGCTCTCACGTGACCGGTGGATCGGCCGGGCCGTCCCAGGCGTGCAGCGCGAATGGCTTCCCCGCCGCGATGGCCCGTATGGCGTCCGCCGGATAGGCGATCATGTCGGCGGGGAGGGCGTCGAGCGGCCACCAGGCGATCTCCGAGCACTTGTCCGGCTCCGCGTTGTACGGCTCGGGATCCCATTCGGCGGCCATGAAGAACAGCCCGACCCGGTCGGGCGCCCGGTGCATGACGTGGGCGAAGGCCAGGTCGTCCGGCCGGATCGTCACGCCGATCTCCTCGGCCGCCTCGCGCACCGCCGCGTCGACGACCGACTCCCCCGCCTCCAGGTGGCCGCTCGGCAGGTGCCACATGCCGTCGCCGTAGCCGGTACCGGCCCGGCGCGCGAGCAGTACGGAACCGTCACGGACGAGGAGCACGTGCACGTCGACGATGGCACGGAATCGGACCTTGGCGGGCAGGCCGAAGTCGCCGGGCGTCACCATGGCGCCTCCGCGTAGTCCTTGAGGAAGACCCCGTGCACCGGATCACCGGACTCACCGCGCAGGATCGGGTCGTAGACGCGTGCCGCCCCGTCGATCACGTCGAGCGGGGTCCTCCGGTCCAGCAGGTCACGCATCGGGACGGGGTTCTCGTCGGTGATCCACCCCGTGTCCACGCTGCACAGGTAGATCCCCTCCTTCGCGAGGTCGGCGGCGCTGGTGCGGCTCAGCATGTTGAGCCCGGCCTTGGCCATGTTGGTGTGCGGGTGGCGTCCGGTCTTGTTGGCGACGGTGAACTGCCCTTCGACCGCCGACACGTTGACGACGTAGCGGCGCGGAAACGGCGCCGCGCGCAGCAGCGGCAACAACCGGTCGATCAGCAGGAACGGCGCCACCACGTTGACGAGCTGGACCTCCAGCAGCTCGGCGGCGTCCACCTCGCCGATCCGCGCCGACCACGAGTTGCCCGCCGAGAGGTCGGGGAGGAGGCCGGACACGTCCGGAAGGCCCGGGTCCCACCCCCGCACGGCCGGAAGGGCATCGCCGACCGGTGCGAATCCCGGCGCCGTCCACGCTCCCGCCGGGAGCCCGCGCCGCTCGCCGTCCGTCAGTGCCGCGTACGCCGCGGGAGGGCGGCGGAGCGTCTGGGCGGCATTGTTGATCAGGATGTCCAGCGGCTCGCCCGCTGCGAGGAGGTGGTCGGCGAGGCCGATGACCTGGCGGGGGTCGCGCAGGTCGATCCCGACGATCCGGAGGCGGTCCGACCAGTCCCCGGTCTCGGCGAAGCGCCGGGCCGCGTCGCGGGGGAAGCGGGTGGTCACCGTGACGTGGGCGCCGTCTCCGAGCAGCTTCAGCGCGACGTGATGGCCGATCTTGACGCGTCCACCGGTGACCAGCGCCCGCCGTCCGGTGAGATCGGCGCGGGCCGTGCGGCGGGCCTTGTTGAGCGCGGCGCACGGGGGGCAGAGCAGGTGATAGAAGCCGTCCACCTGGACGAACCCGCCCTTGCAGACGTAGCACCTGCGCATGCGGCGAAGCCGTCCACCTGGCCCGGGATCGTCCACGACGGGGGCGTCGATCACGCGCTCCGCCGAGCCCATGGCGGTCGCCGCGAGCACGGCGGCGTCGGCCGCGATGGTGTCGCGCCTGCGAGCTCTCTTGCGCCGGCGCTGGCCGTCACGCACCAGGGCGAGGGCGGCGCGCTCGACCCGCACGCGATCGGGATCGTCCAGCGGACGGTCACGCACCTCGTCGATCAGCCGCAGCAAGGCGGCGACGCCGTCCCCATCCCCGCCCATTTCGCCTCCTCGCGTGGGCCCGGCCGGATTCGAACCGGCGTCCTCTCTCCCCCGTCGAAGGAGGCGCGACAACCGCTGCGCTACGGGCCCCAGGTGATGTTGATCGACAACCTAGCCGATAGATCATTTCATCGCCACCTATGATCGAACATGCGTTTGACTAAACTGGTGGGGTGATATTCCAGAGCTCGCTGCTGGACTGCGGCGACGAGATCGGGCCCGGCCCCCTGGGAGCGTCGGTGAAGCGCACGGTCCTGGCCCATGGGGCGTGGATCGACGTCCGGCCGGGCTGGATCTCCGGCGCCGACACGCTGTTCGACCGGCTGGTCCACGTCGTGCCGTGGCATGCCGAGAAGCGGCAGATGTACGACCGGGTCGTCGACGTGCCCCGGTTGCTCTGCTTCTACGGCGAGGGCCGTCCCCTTCCCGATCCCGCGCTCGACGAGGCCAGGAAGGCGCTGGACGCGCACTACGCCGACGAACTCGGCGAGCCGTTCCGCACCGCCGGGCTGTGCCTGTACCGCGACGGCAGGGACAGCGTGGCCTGGCACGGCGACACCGTCGGGCGGGGCTCCACCGAGGACACGATGGTCGCGATCATCTCGATCGGGACACCGCGCGCCCTGCTGCTGCGCCCGCGCGGCGGCGGCCCGACGCTGCGCCACGACCTCGGCCACGGCGACCTCATCGTGATGGGCGGGAGCTGCCAGCGCACCTGGGAGCACGCCATCCCGAAGACCGCGCGGGTGGTCGGGGCCCGGATCAGCGTCCAGTTCCGCCCGCGCGGGGTTCGCTGACTCCGCACGGCCGTTCGCGCTGTGACCCGTCCCACTCAGATTTTCCCGGTTTGTGGTGAACCCGCAGGTCCGGAACAGTACCCAGAAGGATGGACGACACCGACCCGGAGCTGCTGCGAGGCGTCGCCGCGGGCGACGAGCGGGCCTTCGAACACCTCTACAGGCGGCACGCCCCCGCGCTGCTCGCCTACGCCCAGGGGCTCCTCGGGGGCGAGCGCGGACCGGCCGAGGAGGCGCTCCAGGAGACGTTCGTGGCCGTGTGGCGCGGCGCGGGCTCCTTCGAGGGACGCTCGCTGGTACGCACCTGGTTGTTCGGTATCTGCCGCCGCCAGGCGCTCAAGCGCGTAGCCGGTCGTCCGGCGGCCCTGCCGCTCCACGACGCGATGGACGTCCCCGCCTCGGATCCTGATCCGCAGGTCGTGGCGCTGGCCAGGGCCGACACGGCGGCGGTCGGGGCGGCGCTGGACACGCTGTCCCCGCTCCACCGCGAGGTACTGGACCTCGCCTTCGCCGCCGAACTGTCACACGCGGAGATCGCGGAGGTGCTCGACGTCCCTGTCGGCACCGTGAAGAGCCGGTTGTTCAACGCCCGGGCCGTCCTGGCCAGGGCGCTGCCCGTCGTGGTCGAGGAGGCCGGGCGATGAGCCATCCCACAGACCTGCTGGCCGGTTACGCCGCCGGGGTGCTTCCCGGCGCAGAGAGCGTGTCGGTGTCCGCCCATCTGAAGGCGTGCCCGGCATGCGCCGCCGAGGTCGCGTCATGGCGGCGGGTCGGCTCCGCCGTACGGGAACGCGCCGCCGAGGTGCCCGCGCCCGCACCCGCCCTCTTCGCCGCGATCCTCGGCCGCCTGGGCCACCCCGCCGCACGCGAGGACACGCGGGTGGCCGTGCCTCGCTTCACCGCCGAGATCGGCGGGCGGCCGCTCCGTCGCGCCCTCGGCGTGCTCGCCCGCCAGCGCGCCCTGATCGGCTGGCCCGTGTGGGCGCTGTCCGCATCCGTCCTCGCGATCGGTACGGCGCTGGCCGCGCTGGGGCCCGCCGGGTTCGCGGAACGGGTGCTCGGGACGGTCGTCCCGCTGGTCGCCGCGCTGGCCGTCGCGGGAGCGTGCGGATCGGATCGGGAGCCGATCGGTGAGCTGGTGGCGGCCACGCCCACGTCGCCGAGGGCCGTGCTGCTCGCCCGGCTCACGCTGGTGCTCGGGACGACGGTCGCGGGCAGCCTCCTCGTCACCCTGGCCCTCCTGCCGCTGGCCCCCGGCGCGGGGATGCTCGGGCTCGCGGCGGCGTGGTTCGGCCCCCTTGTCCCGCTGTCGGCGCTGAGCTTCGCGCTGTCGGTGCTGTGGCGACCGTCCGCGGGCGTGGGTGCGGCGATGGCGCTGTGGGTGGTACGGGTACTCGGCGCGACCGGTGAAATCGACAGGAACGTGGTGAGGGTCGTCGAGCCGCTGTGGGCGCCGGACGCCGGGGTGGTCGTGGGCGCCGCCGTACTCGTGGGGGTGACAGTGCTGCTGGCGCCACGACTCTCGCACGGGCGGGTACGCCGGGCCGGTTTCTGATCCGGGCTTCCCGCCGGTTCAGAAGAAGGTTCCGGTGAACCTGTACGGCCCCTCCCGTACTCACTGCTGTGAAACCGATGTCTTTGTGGCGCCACGAGGCGCGGCGCGCGGGTTGGGCGGTGTTCCTGGCACCGGTGGCCGCGCTGCTGGCGGCCCTCGCCCTCGCCGCGGTGGGAGCGGGGTACGGCACACCGCCGCCCGTGATCGCCCGACTGCTGCTGACGGGGATCGAGGCGCTCGTCCCGCTGGCCGCGGCGACGGCGGCGGTGACGGTGATCAGCAGGGACGGGTGCCGTGAGCTGCAGCTGGCGCTGCCGACCGGCTACGCGGGCACCCTGGGCCGCAGGCTGGGAACGGCGGCGGGGTTCAGCGCCGCACTGTCGGTGCTCTTCTCGGCCGTGCTCGGGCTCACCGGCTCGTGGTCCGGGCCGGAGTCGCCCCTGGCGGCGCTCCTGGTGTGGGCGTCCCCGCTGCTGTGGCTGACCGGGCTGGGCCTGCTGGTGGCCGTCGTGGGACGCAGCGTCGTACTGGCGACGACGGCGGTCGCGGTGGTGTGGCTGTCCCAGCAGCTGTTCGCCGCGGCCTTCACCGCCGGCGCGTGGACCCGCCCGTTCTTCCTGTTCATGACCAGCCGGGTCGGGGTCACCGAGGGCTGGGGGACGAACCGGGCGGTGCTCGCCGGTTCCGGCGTCCTGCTGATCACGGCGGCACTCCTGCTGCTGCGCAGGCCGGAGTGCCTGCTGACCGAGGAAGAGGTATGAGATCACGTCTCGCGGCCGTGTGCCGCTACGAATTCCGCATGCAGATACGCAAGCGTTCCCTGTGGCTGAGCACGGCCGGCCTGGCCGCCGTCATCGCGCTCGCCCAGGGAGACCGCGGTCCGCGCCACCTGCCGGACGGCACCGCCGCCGCGCACGTGATGGCCGGGTGGGCGCTGCTGTTCTCCATGATCGTGCCGATCGGGTTCGGCATGGTCCTGGCCGACCGGCTCGTCCGCGACCAGCGGCTGGGGGCCGCGTCGCTGCTCCGCGGCCTGCCGACCCGGCAGGGCACGCTGGTGGCCGGGAAGTACCTCGGCGCGGTCGCGGCCACGGCGCTCCCCGGCCTGCTCGCGATGCTCGTCACGGCGGCGGGTGAGTTCGTGAACCGCGGCGACGCGTCGTTGTTCGCCTGGGCCGTGGTCGCGTTCGCCCTGGTGCTGCTGCCCGGGCTCGCGTTCGTGGCCGCGTTCGCCCTCGTCTGCCCGCTGGTGCTGACGGCACCGCTGTTCCGCGCGTTGTTCGTGGGCTACTGGTTCTGGGGCAACATGCTCGCCCCGAACTACCTCCCCTCCCTGACGGGAACCCTGGTGACGCCGATCGGGGACTACGCGGCGAGCTGGCTCATGGGGGAACGCGCCCTCTATGCCGGAGCCCCCGGCTGGCCCGCCTTCCTGCGCCCGGAACCCGGCATGACGCCCGCCCTGATCAGCATCGCGTCGCTCGCCCTGCTCGCCCTGCCGCCGCTCGTGCTCGCGGGCCCGCTGCTCACCCGCCGTACCCCGTCCTGAAAGGAAGACCATGGACATCACGATCACCGGGCTGCGCCGGAAGTTCGGACGCGTCGAGGCGCTCCGCGGGGTCGATCTCACCGTCCCCGGCGGGATGTTCGGCCTGCTGGGCACCAACGGCGCCGGCAAGACCACCCTGATGCGCGTCCTGGCCGGCGTGCTGCCCCCGACGAGCGGGCGGGTGGTCGTGGGCGGCAACGATCTCGCCACGCGGACCGGGCGGCTGGCCGTACAGCGGCGGTTGGGATACCTGCCACAGGACCTCGGCCTCTACCCCGACCTGTCGGCCCACGAGTTCCTTGACTACATCGGGCTGCTCAAGGGGCTCGACGACGACACCGCCCGGCGGCGGCAGATCGGCGAGCTGCTCGACATGGTCGGCCTGGCCGACGTCGCCAGGCGCAAGCTCAAGGGGTTCTCCGGCGGCATGCGGCGTCGCGTCGGCATCGCGCAGGCCCTCCTAGGCGACCCTGCCCTGGTGGTCGTGGACGAGCCGACGGCAGGTCTGGACCCCGAGGAGCGCATCCGCTTCCGTACGCTCCTCGCCGGGATCGCGGGGCACCGGACGGTCCTGTTGAGCACCCACATCGTGGAGGACGTGGCGCAGACCTGCCAGGAGGCCGCCGTCATGGCCAAGGGGGCGGTCGTCTTCACCGGCCCGGTGTCCGGCATCGTCGAACGCGCCCAAGGCGCGACGTGGGAGGTCGTCACCCAGGGGCCGCCGCCCTCCACGGGCGTGGTGGTGTCGGCGGTCGGCCGGGCCGGTGGCACGCACTACCGGGTGGTCAGCGCCACCAAGCCGGACCCGGCGGCGGTCGCGGTCCAGCCCTCACTCGAAGAGGGCTACGTCGCGCTCATGCGGGAGGCCGTGCCCGGCTGATGGTTCACCCGCCGCCGGGCACTTCGTCCCGTGGCGGCGGGACATCCGTTGTGGGTCAATGAGGACGACCGGTCCCCCTTCACCGAGGAGTCTCCGTGCGCGCTGGCCTCGCCTGGAGCGTCTTCGGCCTGGCCTGCGTGCTGGCCGTCGCCGGCGGCCCCCTCACCAGGACGACCACGCAGGACGTGGCCATCGCGCTGAGCTTCTGCCCTCTCGGCGCCTATCTCGTGGCCCGGCGGCTGGGCGGCGCCGTCGGCCCGCTGTGCCTCGTGGCCGTGCTCGGCGCCGTCGCGCACGCCGCCGAACGGTACGGCGCGTACGCCGACTGGATCGGCTGGCTGGCCCGGTGGGTGTGGGCGCCCCCGTTGCTGTCCATCGGCACGGTGCTGTTGCTGCTCGTCCCGGAGGGGCGCCTCCCCGGCAGGCGCTGGCGGCCGGTCGCCGCCGTCGCCGTCGCGGGCATCGCCGTCTTCATCGTCCTGCTCGCCTTCGTTCCCGGCCCGGAGCGCAACCCGTACGCCGTTGAGGCGCTGCGGCCGGTCGTGTGGGCCCTTCCGATCGCCATCGGCGTGCTCGCCCTCATCACGCTCTCCTGCATGGCGGGCCTGGTCGCGCGGACCGTACGCGCCGGCGGGCAGCGACGGCTGCAACTGCTGTGGATCTGCTCGGGCGGTGCCGCCTTCGCGCTCGGCTCCTTCTCCGAGTCCGTACTGCCGGAGGCGGTGGCCGTACCGCTGACCACCGTGGGAACGTTCGCGCTGCCGGCGGGCATCGCGATGGCCATGCTCAGGCACAACCTCTACGAGACCGGGCCGCTGCTGCGCGGCTTCCTGACGTACGGGCTGCTCGCCCTGGCGCTGAGCGGCGTCTTCGCGGCGCTGGCCCCCATCCCGGGGGACGAGAACGTCGTCGCGGCCGCCGCGGTGGCGGCGGCGGTCGAGCCGCTGCGCCGCGGCCTGGGGCGGACCACCGGCCGGATCCTGTACGGCGGGCACGGCGACCCCCGCGAGGTGGTCGCGCGGCTGGCCGAGCGCCTGGCCACGACGCCGGCTCCCGAGGAGATCGTGGCCGCGCTCGCCGACGCGGTCACCGACGTGACGCGCACGCCGTACGTCCGGGTGCTTCTCGGCCCTGAGGAGGCCCCGTTGAAGATCGTCGAACGTGGAGGGCCGCACCGGACGGCGCTCACGGTCCCGCTCGCCTTCCAGGGGGAGGCGCTCGGCTCCATCGACGTCGCCGAGGGCAGCCCGTGGATGTTGCGCCGGCTCGCGCTCCAGGCGGGCGCCGCGCTGGCCGCCGCCCACCGGCAGATGGCCCTTCAGCAGTCCCGGCTGCTGCTGGTCACGGCCCGCGAGGAGGAGCGGCGGCGGATCAGCCGGGACCTGCACGACGAACTCGGGCCGGTGCTCGCCGGGATCGGCTTCTCCGTCGACGCCGCGGGGAACGCCCTGCGCGACGATCCCGACCGCGCCCGCTCGCTGCTCACCGACGTCAGGGCCCAGGTCGGCGAGGCGGGGACGAGCGTACGCCGCCTGGTACGCGGCCTGCGCCCGCCGGAGCTCGCCCAGCTCGGTCTCGGTCCGGCGATCGAGCACGCGTCGGCGACGTTGCACGCCTCGGGAGTGGCCGTCGAGGTCGGCCTCTGCGACACCTCCGGGCTGGGCGCCGCGGTCGAGACCGCCGCCTACCTGGTGGCCAGGGAGGCGCTCACCAACGCGATCAGGCACGCCTCCGCCCGCCGCTGCACGGTACGGCTGAGCCGCAGCGGGACGGCGCTCACCGTCACCGTCGCCGACGACGGGACGGGCCTGCCCGCGCGGGTGGCGCCCGGAGTCGGCCTGACGTCCATGCGTGAGCGCGTCGCCGAACTCGGCGGTACGCTCGCGTTCGCCTCCGGCGATCCCGGCACCACGGTGATCGCCTCGATCCCCCTCGGTGAGGAACGATGACGATCCGCGTGATGGTCGTGGACGACCACCCCCTGTTCCGGGACGGGCTGCGGGCGATGTTGTCCACCGTCGCCGGCCTCGACGTGGTGGCGGTCGCGGAGGACGGCGCGAAGGCGCTGACCTCGGCCCGCGAGCACACGCCCGACGTGGTACTGATGGACATCTCGATGCCGGTCATGGACGGCATCGAGGCCACCAGGCGGTTGTCCGCGCAACCCGCGGCGCCCATGGTGATCATGCTGACCATGTCGGACGACGACCTGTCGATGCTCGCCGCCATCCGCTCGGGCGCCAGGGGCTACCTGCTGAAGACCGCGACCCAGGACGACGTCGTCAACGCGGTCAGGGGCGCGGCCCTCGGACAGGCCGTCTTCGGCCCGGGAGCCGCCGAGGCGGTCATCGCGCTGCTGCACGCGCCGCCGCGCACCTCCGAACGCGCCTTCCCCCAGCTCACCGAACGTGAATACGAGATCCTCGAACTCGTCGCCCGGGGGCTCGGCAACCAGGCCGTCGCCGCCCGACTCCAGGTCAGCCCCAAGACCGTCGCGAACACAGTCTCCGGCATCCTCGTCAAACTCGCCGTACCCGACCGAGCCGGTGCCATCGCGGCCGCACGCGACGCGGGTCTCGGCCGGACCTGACCGGGAACACGTCCCTTCCGGCCGGGACGGCCGACACTGCCGTACGGGATGGGGGCGAGCGGACCCTGTTGGCATGACGAGAACACCTGTATGGAACGCGTTCCCGCTCGCCGCCGCGGCCGCCTCGGTGGCCCTGTGGATCGTGCAGACGGTATGCGGGAAGCAGCACATCCCGTTCACCACGTTCGCCGACTATCTGATCGAGGCGTGTTTCGCCCTGTCGCTGGCGACGGGCGCACTCGCCGTGATCACGCTGCGCGCGGCGCACGCGACGGTCCCCGGCTGGGGCCGCCTCGGCGACGCCGGGGCCGTGCTGTACGGCCTGGGCCAGGCGTTGATCCTGATTCCCGCGACGGTCACGCTGGTCGCCGCCGACGAGCTTCCCGTGCCGCAGACGCTGTTCCTGCCCGGCTTCGCGCTGTGGGCGGCGGGCATGGTGCTCGTCGCGGTCGGCGCCTACCGGGCCGGGGTGCTCCCTCGGCCCGTGGCGGTCCTCCTGCCCGCGTCGTTCGTGCTGATGGTCAGCCTCGGAGAGGCGGGCGCGCTGGTGGTGGCCGCCACGTGGGCGGTGATCGGCGTACGGCTCCGTGGCGGGCCGCCACGGAACACGGAGCCGGTCAGCGAGTGAGCTGCCCGGCCCGGCTCACGAGGTGAGCTGCCGGTGGAGGCGGCGGGCCTCCATGGCGAACCTGGTCGATCCACCCCGCTCCACCACCGCGGCGAGCTCGGGGATGTCGGCGCGGGCCCCGGTGAGCTCGGCCGCCCTGGCGCCGGTGGCGAGGAGATTTGCCACGTTCGCCCGCGGCTTCTCTCCGGCCGCCGGCAGCAGCCCCCGCGACGCCTCGGCGACGATGTCCCACACGACGGCGTGCGCGCCGGCCCGTGAGGCGTCGTCCAGCACCGAGGTGATCCGGTTGAGCTTGACGAAGCCGTCGCGAACCAGCTCGCCGACCGCCCTGCCGATCTCGGCGGTGGGCACGTCGCCGCGCGCGGCCAGCGTGATCAGGGCGTCGGTGGCCGCGGCCCGCTGGGCCGGATTCCGGTTTCCCATGCCGACGACCAGCGCGTACGCCATGGCAACGCCGACCGGGCCGTCCCCGTGGACGACCCGGGTGACGGCGTCGACCTGCCCGGAACTTTCGTCCATGAACAGGGGGAGGATCTCGGCCATGTGCGCCGCCATGACGTCACGGTGGGAGGGCATGACAGCGGGCCACCAGTCCAGGATCTGCGCATAGAACCACCGGTCCTCAGGATCCCGTGCGAAGAGTTCCCCGATCAGGGACGGCGGCGCGCCGTCAGGCAGCGCCGTACCGGGCGGCTCGATCCGGGCGCGCAGCTCGCGGTACGGCGCACCGTCGCGGGACCGCCGGTCGTACCGCAGCTCGCATGACGCGACGGGGTCCGGCAGGCCGCCCCGCTCGATCCAGGCGGCGAGCTCCCGCCCGGCGGGGGACGACAACCTCGCGGCCCGCGCGACCACGTCCGGATCGGCGGAACGGGGCAACCGGAGAAGGGCCTGCTGGAAGTCGGCGGGCAGCGGTGGGACTCCGGCCGCCTCCAGCAGCTCCATCCGGGCGACCAGCGTGTCCGGGGCGATGTGCCCGGTTCCCGACGTGGGCGTCGCCAGCAGGACCGGGCGGCGATCCCCGGCCTCGAACAGCGTGACGATCTCCCGCACGCGCTCCCTGATCAACTGGTCGATCGGGTGCGGCCGCTCGCCGTAGGGGTGCGGCCGGCTCTTCGACGTGCGGACGCGTGACCGGCTGTCCTCGACGGAGGCGAACATCAGGGCCGCCCGGCAGAGCAGCGCGTACGGCTTCTCGTGTTCGACGAAGGGCGTGTAGCAGTAGGCGTGGGAGGCGAGCACCTCTCGCAGCGGGTCGAGCGCGCTCCTGAGGGTGTCCGGTTCGCGGTCCGCCCACTCCACCAGCCCGGCCAGGATCCGTTCGAACTCCTCCGAGCCGAGAGGCCACCGGAACGCGCCGATCGCCCGGACCAGTTCCTCGGGCGACGGGAACGGCGGCGGCGGAACCGGGGGCACGGTGACCAGCAGGACCGGAACGGGCGGCCGGATCGGCGTCACCACGACCTCGCCGTACTCGGCCGCGATCTTCTCGCGCAGCTCGGCGGGAAGCGCCGCCGCCGCCTCGCGCACGGTGGACCGTTCCCGCTCCCCCGCGTGGCCCGCCAGGCCAAGGGCCGTCCGCACCGCACGCTCCTGAAGGGGCAGGACGTCCTGACCGAAGATCGCCGACAGCGCGGCGAGCCCGGACGCGGCCCGGGAGGGCTCCCGGCGTACGGCGTCGCCGATCCAGCCCATGAGCGCGAGGAGGAGCTTCCGCTCGGCCCGGAACGACAACTCTTCTGTGGCTTCGGCGAACATGTCGTCGGACAGGCGGCCTTCCGCCTCCAGCCGCCTGACCTGCGCCAGCGCCGTCTCGGCGACCACGAGCGGCGCCACGGGGAGCATCCGGACGTACCCGGTGACCCGCTCCTCCGCCTCGTCGAGGGTGGGGGCGAGCCGGTCGTGCAGCTCGGCCAGCGTGGGGAGAGCCGACGGCCCGTCGCTCAGCAGCCGCCCCACGATCCGGTCCAGGATCACCGGCCGGTCGAGGATGCCCGCGTCGACCATCCGGACGATGACATCGATCTGCGCTCCGAAGAGGGCGGACCCCAGGCCGTCCGCCTCGAACGCGTGCGGCATCAGCCGGGCGAACAGCGGATCGTCGGTGATCCGCTCCAGGTGAGCGGGTTCCAGGTCGCGGCCGTGGACGGCCGTCCCGAGGGAGCGCAACCAGCCGAGCGTGAAGGCGTCGTTCGCGGGCGGCTCGATCCCGGTCTCGCGTACCAGGCTCGCCGCGATCCGCCAGTGCGGGATCTCCGCGCCCACCTGGGGTGCCCGCAGCCGCTCCGCCATCCGGCGGGCGAGGTCCGCGCGCCACGGCTCGGGCCGCTGCCGCAGCAGCCCGAGGATGCGCCCGGCGTCGGCCACGTGGTCGTCCCGCCAGCCGAAGTCCCGCCGGAACAGCCAGTTCGCCACCGCGGCGGGACCGGGCAGGCAGGCTGCTCCCGCCACCCGCAGGGCCGGGATCTGCCTGCGCCACTCCCACCAGCCCGCGTGCACGCGTTTCTGCTCGGCCAGGTGGCGCGGCAACTCGGCCGCCACGGTCTTCCTGCCCGACGCGTCGAGCGCGGTCACGAGCCGGAGGGTTCCGGCGGCGTCCCCCGCCTCGATCCGTCCGGCGACCTCCTGCCAGGGAGTCACGCTGTCACCCCCGGCCGGTCATGGGCCGCCGGCCCCTGTCTCGTCATCGACATGGCCCGGACCATAGTGATCGACTCCGACAATCTCGGGAGCGCGGACCGGGTGCCCCGGCCCCGCCGTACGGAATCCCGATTGACGCCCGCCCGCACCGGTGGCCAGGATCTGCGGAGCGGTCAGAGACGAGGAGGACGGACATGCAGGTCAGAGCGGCACGCGCGGACGAGGCCGAGGTCCTGAGCGCGCTGGCGATCCGCTCCAAGGCGTACTGGGGGTACGACGAGGAGTTCATGGCCGCGTGCCGGGACGAACTCACCATCTCGGCGTCCCGGGTCGGGACCGTACGCGCCACGGTGGCCGAGCGGGACGGGCGCGTCCTCGGCTTCGGCACACTGGAGGGCGATCCGCCGGAGGGCGCGCTGGGCATGCTCTTCGTCGCCCCGGACACGATCGGGCAGGGCGTCGGCCGCCTCCTGTACGAGCATGCTGTGGCGACCGCGCGGGACCTCGGCTTCACCCGTCTGACGATCGACGCGGACCCGAACGCCGAGGCGTTCTATCTGGCGATGGGCGCCGTCCGGATCGGCGGCACCCCGTCCGGCTCCATACCGGGACGCGTCCTGCCGCTGCTGGAGGTCACCCTGGCGTGACCGGCCCGCGCGACGGCGTCAGCCGCAGCGCCCGAACATCTGCACGTACGTCACGGCCGGGGTGACGGACCCGGCCGCCGGATCCGCGCTCCCCCACGCCGCCTTGGCGTACATCTCGGTGAAAGCCGGGTTGAGGATGGCGTCGCGGTGCGGCTTGCTGTTCATCCACCACGTGACGGCCGCCCGCGGCGTGACAGAGGAGCGCCCCCACCCGGCGTACGTGTTCTCGGCGACGGCGAACGAGGTGCAGCGTCGGCCGTAGCCCACCGCCTGTGCCCGACTCAGCGGGGTGGATCCGGTCTGCGGGTTGATGTGCGGGTCGCACTTACTGGGGTCGCCCTTCACGGGGCGGCAGTTCTTACCCGGCTCCACGTTCCCCCACCAGCGCAGGTTGACGGCGTCCGCGACGTGCCTGGCCGCGGCGGCGCCGAGCGTGAGCGACCCCTTGCCCAGCCCGATGTACCGCTTCAGCGGTTGCATGCCGGTCCGTTCGGCGTTGACGAGGCACAGGACCGCCATCTCGATGGTGGTCGTCTGCGCCCTGAAGTCGTAACGCCCCCGGCTGGTGTCGGGGAACGCGGACTGGGGCTGGTAGACCATGTCGATGTTCGCGCAGGTTCCGGCGCCTTTCAGCGGCGCGGCGGCCGCCGGCTGTGCCGACAGAACGGCGCCGGTCAGGCTCAGCACCAGGGCGCCGGTCACGGCGACGGCAGCCTGCCGTCGCCGTGACACAGGGCTGCCGGGCACGGGTCGCTGCTCGCGGGAGAGCTGTAAGAGGCTGCTCATGGGGGCTCCTCGGCGTCGGGGTGTCCCTTGAGTGATAAGCCAGCCGCCTTTCAGATGCCTTGCAGCTCCCCTGTAGCCCCCCTCAGCACGGTGTACGGCGAGCCCGGTGTACCGGCTTCATCGCCAAGACCGGACTGGGTTTCCAACCCCCGTAGCCCCAGCCGTTACGCCTCTCTACGCGCAGGTCTTCGTTTCCGACGAGCAGAACTTGACCTCGGGGTAACGCGCCGACGGTCTGTCCAGCAGGGGCTGTGGCTTACCGCGCAAGTGCAGGTCGAAGAAGGCTCGGACGTACCTGCGGGTGATGTCCGCGGAGCGGCTTCCAGAGAGCTCACTGCCGAGCTCGACGCCGATCTGCTGGGCCAGCAGGTCGTAGTCGCTGAAGGACGAGTGCACCGCTCCGTCCACCACGAGCCAGCGCTTCCACCCGGTCAGGTGTTCCCAGTCCCGGTCCCATGTGGCGTCCTGGCCGCCCGGGCTGTGCAGCGACTGGCCCAGGAACAGGAACGGGCGCGCCACCCCGCTCGCTGGGATCGGGGCGGACATGAAGCCGTCCATGTTGATTCCGGCGCGTACTCGTGAGTCCTTCAGCATCGTCTCGGCGGCGCTCGCGCCTCCGAGGGACGCGCCCGCCATCGCGATCCGGGATGGGTCGATCAGCGAAGCGCCCTCCCATTTGGGGTGTGGACCGGTCAGCTGATCGATCACGAAGGAGACGTCGACCGCCCGGTTCTGCACCGCCTTCTTACCGAAGTCGTCGACGTCGAGTTCGCATGCGGCGCAGGTGGCCAGCCGCCCGTCCGGGAACGTGGTGGCGAAGGTCTCGTACGTGTGGTCGATGCCGGCCACCACGTAGCCTCTGCTCGCCAGTTCCTCGGCCAGGGCGGTGAGCGAGCTTCGGGGGTCGGTGAAGCCGGGAGAGAGCACGACGAGGGGCAGAGTGTGTCCACGTCCCGCCGGTTCGGCGCCGCTGAACGCGTGGGTCCGCGTTCTGCTCAGCACGTCGGACGGCACGCCCGTCACCCCTTTGCCCTTCAGGACAAGCTCCGACTCCTTGGGCGTCACGTAGGGCGCACGCCGTCCGGTCCGGGACTTCGCCGGATACCAGAGGGAGACCATGAGCTCCCTCGTCTTGGCCTCGGGGACCCAGGGGTCAGGACGTGAGGTGTCCTCCAGACGCAGGGACGTTGTGCCGACCGGATGGGGACCGGTCGGCTCGGGCAGATACGGCGTGCTGCTCGACGTGGCCGAAGGGCCGACGGAGGCGTGTGCGGAAGAGGCCGGCGCCCAGGAGGCGGGGACCGTCAGGGTGAGCAGTCCTGCGAGAGCGGCCAGGCCGGCCCGCAGGATCGGAGTCCGGAGCATCGGCTTTCCCCTGCTCGGACGACGGTCGGTCAGAGCTTTCGGCCCCGCATACGAATCTTTGTATGGCATGGCTTGATCCTGCGAGGCCCCGGCCTGGCGCGGTATCGGCCGAAAGTGCGGTCGGCGCCGTTTGAATAGCACTTTCGGCTGGTTCGGGGCGCCGACCGGTCGGGAGGGGACCAGCCCCGCCATGGACCTGACGATGACCACGCCGGCCCACATGTACCTCGTCGACATGGTCGTACCCGGCTGGGACCTGGCCAGGGCCACCGGCCAGGAGTACGAGCCGCCACGGCTCTCCGTGATGAGGCCCTCCCCGGCGTCAGCCGACCGAGAGCACCGCGACGACGATCAGCACCAACAGGAGCGCCAACACGCCGCCCGCGAACGCCAGGGACGTGATCGCGCAGCCCTTTCCGTTCCACGGCTGGGGCGCGGGGCCGAGGGCGCCTCTGGAGTAGGTCCACATGGGGGCGCGGTATTCGAGTTCGAGCGCCATTCCCGGCTGGAGCCAGATCGTCAGATCCGCCGGACCGATCTGTGCGGGGAGGAGATAGGGCAGGTGGACGTGGAGATGGTACTGGCCGGGAGGAAGCGGGATCACGTTGCGTCCCCACCGGCCCAGCGCCTGATGGCCGTTGAGGACGATCTTCGGCGTGATCATGGCCAGCATGAAGCTCAGCCAGTGCCGCTTCACATCGAGGACGAGATGTGCCTGTGGCCCCGGAGGAGCGGGTGGGGGCGGCTGGTTCCAGGGGG